>CBFGLL010000148.1:0-6159 GCA_965649585.1 uncultured Chitinophagaceae bacterium
CGCTTTTTCCCGATCATTGGGTTCTGTGGCCCATTTCCAGTGTCGTTGGTTACTCCAGAATGTGGCATTGTTAAATGCGGGGACCAACTTGTCTCCCATTCGTTTTATACTGCCACCACAATGGTCGAAATGAAGGTGCGTGAGAATTACATCGGTAATATCATCCCGGTTAAATCCATGCGCTGCCAATGATTTGTCCAGGCTGTCATCCCCATGCAGGTGGTAATGACCAAAAAATTTTTCATCCTGTTTATCTCCGATGCCATTGTCAACAAGCACCAACCTGTTGCCATCTTCAATTAATAAACAACGCATAGCCCAACTACATAGGTTATTTTCATCAGCAGGATTTATTTTGTTCCAGATGGTTTTGGGAACCACGCCAAACATGGCGCCGCCGTCTAACTTGAAATAACCGGTATTGATGCTATATAAATTCATGAATTAATATTTAAGAAACAGGTGTTGGATCTTTTACAGCCGTGCGTGCATACAACAAAAATAAAAATCCTATCACAAAAAATACCATTAATGAAATAACGGAAGTGCGCATATCAAAATGTTCCTCCACCAGGGCAAACGTACTTAACCCGATTACGATCGCTATTTTTTCTGTGATATCATAAAAACTAAAAAAGGAAGCGGTGTCTTTTGTTTCCGGCATCAGCTTGCTATAAGTAGAGCGACTGAGTGATTGAATGCCACCCATAATAAGGCCAACTACAATAGCGAGGATATAAAAATCGGTAGCGGTTTGCATAAAATACCCGTAGATGCAAACGCCGATCCATAGAAAAACCACTGCCATCAATACCTGGAGGTTGCCAAACTTCATAGAGAGCCGGGATATGCTAAATGCGCCAAGAATGGCCACCAGTTGAATAAGCACTATCGTGATGATAAGATTGGTGGACGGAAGGTTTAGCGCCTTGCTTCCAAAATTACTTGCCACCAGCATCACAGTTTGCACGCCCATATTGTAAAAGAAGAATGCTCCTAAAAAACGACGAAGCACTTTCATGCTGCGTACCCTGTTAAATACTTTTTTTAATTCTATAAAGCCACTCGTGAAAACACTTACGTTAAATGCATTTTCGTTGGCAGGTTTTGGATTGGGCAGCCGCCTGAACGGTATTTGCGCAAAACCCACCCACCAGATGCCCACCAATAAAAAAGTGAGTCTTACCGCATCGCTTTCCGTTTTTAGAAACGGGATTTGTTTGTGAAAGATCACTAGCAAAAAACCAACGATCTGCATCAGCACACTGCCGACATACCCAAATGAAAAACCACGGGCACTTATTCTATCCCTGTCTTCTACTGCAGCAATATCTGGCAGGTAAGAATTATAAAATACCAGGCTGCCATAAAAACCAATAGCCGCCAGCATCATACAAATTACCCCGAATGCAAAATTTTCTTGATTAAAAAAATACATCGAGCTGCATGCAATGGCGCCCAGGTAACAAAAAAACTGCATGAACTTTTTTTTGCTTCCCCTTGCGTCTGCAATAGACGTAAGAATGGGCATGGTAAATGCCACCAGCAGGTATGCTGTGGCCAGCGCATAGTTGTAGAGCGCCGTATTTACAAATGACCTGCCGGCAAATTGCACCGTACCATTAAATGGTTCGCCCTTGGTCATTTCGGTATAATAGATAGGGAAAAAAGTTGTGGTGATCACAAGGTTGTACACAGAGTTGGCCCAATCGTACATGGCCCATCCGTTGATCACTTTCCTGGAAGCGGTTTGCATGGTCTGTCAGAATGAGGATGGAATATACAATATTATTCCTTTAACTATGCGGCGAGGTATCCCGTTTTAATAAGGACCAGCAACAATATGCCTACTACAATCCTATAGAAACCCCATAGCCTGAAACCATGTTTGGTTAAAAAACCAATGAAGAATTTGATTGCCAGCATGGCGACTATAAATGCTACCACATTACCTACTGCCAATAATTTTATTTCCTGGCCGGTAAAGCCGCCATTGTCAGAATAGTGTTTTAATAATTTATACCCCGTGGCTGCAAGCATGGTGGGCACTGCCAGAAAAAAAGAAAATTCTGCAGCTGCACTCCTCGTGAGTTTTTGCTGCATACCGCCAATAATAGAAGCAGCACTCCTGCTCACGCCAGGTATCATGGCAAGGCATTGCCAGCAACCAATAATAAATGATTTAAAAAATGAAATGTCTTTTTCGTCTTTGATGGTATGTTCTTTAAAAATATTGTCAATAAATACCAATATCACACCACCTGCCAGTAAGGCGATAGCAACCGTAGTGGTGCTCTCTAGTAGCTCATCTATTTTATCGCTGAATAAAAAGCCTAGTAACAATGCAGGAAGCACACCCACTAAAAGTTTCAGGTAGAATTTAAGGTTGGTAAAATCGAAGAACTTTTTCCAGTACAGCACTACCACGGCAAGGATGGCCCCCAGTTGAATAGCCACCGTAAACATTTTGGTGAACTCGTTATCGGGCACGCCCAGCAATTTGCTGGTAATGATCATGTGGCCTGTTGAAGAAACCGGTATGAATTCCGTAAGGCCTTCTACTATTGCAATAATGATAGACTGTATAATATCCATTATGAGTTAAGAGTTGCGGTGCCGCAAATTATAAGAATCTGTTCAAAAAAAATGCGCTGGGTTACAGCGCAATATCTCAATTATTAGTTTGTGAATTATTCAACGGTTTTGGGCTTTTTCATGATCGCCACAATTTCAATGATAAAACCAGCGATGATCAAAATGGGAGCAATGGTGATACGGGTAGTGCTGTACACATCTTTTTCATTAAATACATTGGGATCAGGACTCTTGCCGCCTGCCATCAGGAAAAATCCCAATGTAAGTACAGCCAAACCTATCAGCATCCACATATAATTTTCCCTGCCAAACATTTCGGTATTTACCACTTTGTTTTTAGCCGCTTGTTTTTCAGCTGCTTCTTTTGTTGTTGCCATTTTTTGTAAATAAGTATTGCAAGATAAAGGAAAGTTCCAAACCTACGGCCATGGAACCTTTTAAACTAATTAATACAGGTCGTCCAGTTTCATCCTCAGGTATTTAATCACCGAGCGGTGCGTACTGATGAGAGAAATAGCCACTCCAAGAACGATGATGATGCCAAACAATATCAGCAAGCCTACGTTATCGTGCAGCAGTTTAAAGTCGGGGATCAGGTTTTCTATGAGCTGAATGCTTGCCCACACGGCCACAATGGCAATTCCCGCACTGATGAGCCCGTTAATAACAGCCCGCTGGTTGATGGGTTTTGCGATAAACCCTCTCGTGGCACCTACCATCTGCATGGTTTTAATAAGAAAACGATTGCTGTACATGGCAAGGCGAATGGTATTGTCGATAGAAAACACCACGAGTATCGTAAGTAATATTGCAACGATTAAAAATATGATGGCCCCGTTTTTTACTGCCGAACTCACTTTGGTAACGGTTTCGGTGGGAAACTGGAATTCAGCAATGATACCCGGGTAAGTCGTTTGTAATAAAGTGGCCAGCTTATCGAGGCTGTCTTTTTGTACATGCGATGCCTTTACATAAAAGTCAATACTTTCCGGTAGCGGGTTAGCGTCAATAATTTTTTTCCAGGAGCTGTCGTTTTCCTGGGTGTATTTTTCCAGCGCCTTGTCTTTGGTCACATACTCTACACGGTTGGCGTAGGGGATGCTGCCAATAAAATTTGTGAGGCTGTCAATGGATTTTTTGGGCGCCGTAGGAGACAGGTAGGCGTGCACCTGGATATTTTCTTTAAAATAATCGCCCGATTTCCGGAGATTCAGAAAAAACCAGCCGACAATGCCGAATAAAAAAAGTACCAATGCAACGCCGATGATCGCATATGCGTATGTTGGTTTTCCTCTTTTGCTGGATGCTTTTCCAAATTGAGCCATAGTGCGAATTTGATAATTTAATGATGGTATAATTTGATAATGGTTGACCAATACAACCAAACCGGGCAAAAATAGAGGTTTTTACCTGCTTTGTTTTAAATTTGCCACCTGCTGAAAACGAATAGCTGTTCAAATATATTTTCAATATTGAAAGCGGGCAGCTTATTTATTTGTTAAAATGTTTTTTGCGGAACAAATTTTCCCAGCTGAATAATGTCATCCTGTACAAGAGTGCGACGCCTATGAAGCCGGGCTTTGCAGGATGCTGATTAAATAAAAAAAAGAACAGGATCTATAATGGAATACGATTTTAGGAAAATAGAGAAACAATGGCAGGCAACATGGAAGGCGAATGATGCTTACAAAGTGAAGAATGATACTGCTAAACCAAAATGTTATGTGCTGGATATGTTTCCTTATCCAAGCGCGGCAGGGCTGCACGTGGGCCATCCGCTGGGATATATTGCCAGCGATATCTATAGCCGTTATAAAAGACTGAAGGGATTCAATGTGCTTCATCCCATGGGCTTTGACAGTTTTGGATTGCCTGCAGAGCAGTATGCCATTGAAACAGGGCAGCACCCGGCAGCTACCACGGAAAAAAATATACAAACCTTCAAAAACCAGTTAGATAAAATTGGTTTTTGTTACGATTGGAGCAGGGAAGTAAGAACCAGTGATCCTACCTATTACAGGTGGACACAATGGATTTTTCTTCAGCTGTTTAATAGTTATTTCTGCAACACGCAACAAAAGGCAAGGCCTATTGCCGACCTTATTAAAAAATACGAAACCAGCGGTACCAAACATTTTACTGCCGAAGAATGGAAGGCTTTTGATGAAAAAACAAAAGCTGACTGGTTGATGAAACGCCGGCTTGCCTTTGTAGCATACGGCGAAGTAAACTGGTGCGAAGCTTTGGGAACTGTGTTGGCAAATGATGAAGTGGTGAATGGCGTGAGTGAGCGTGGCGGACATCCCGTGGTGAAAAAGAAAATGCGCCAATGGTATTTACGCATCACGGCTTATGCGGATAGATTACTGCAGGGCCTGGACAGCGTTGATTTTAGTGATGCAATGAAGGAGATGCAGCGCAACTGGATTGGGAAGAGTGAAGGAGCGGAAGTAGAGTTCAGGGTCAAAAGTCAGGAGTCAATAGTCAATACATTGAAGGTGTATACTACAAGACCGGACACTATTTTTGGTGTGGACTTTATGGTGGTAGCGCCGGAGCATGAGATGGTAAAAGACATTGTGAGTACAGAGCAATCTGCTGCGGTAGAAGAATACCTCACTTATGTAAAAAGCCGCAGCGATCGTGAAAGAATGAGCGAAGTGAAACAAGTGACGGGTTGCTTTACCGGAGCATATGCCATTAACCCTTTTAACGGGAGGGAAATTCCTATCTGGATCGCTGAGTATGTGCTGGCAGGTTATGGTACTGGTGCTATTATGGGCGTGCCCTGCGGCGATCAGCGAGATTTTGATTTTGCAACACATTTTAATATCCCCATCACAAATATTATTGGTGAACACTTTAATGGTAAGGAAGCTAACCCAACAAAAGAAGCTACGCTGGAGAACAGTGATTTCTTAAATGGCTTGCTGATGAAAGATGCCATTGGAGTTGCGGTGAATAAAATTGAAGAAAAAGGAATCGGTAAACGCAAAGTGAATTACAAAATGCGGGATGCCGGTTTTAGCCGCCAGCGTTACTGGGGTGAACCATTTCCCATCAAATGGATCCATGGCATGGCCGTAGCGATGAGTGAAAATGAATTGCCAGTAGAATTGCCGCATGTAGAAAAATATGGTCCGGGTCCGGAAGGCGAAGGTCCATTAGCAAATATTGCTGAATGGAGAGATGCAAATATGGAAACGAGTACTATGCCTGGTTATGCTGGTTCGTCCTGGTATTTTTTACGGTACATGGATCCTAATAACGACTCGACATTCTGCGATAGAAAAGTGAGTGATTACTGGAACCAGGTGGACGTGTACATCGGCGGAACAGAACATGCCGTGGGGCATTTGCTGTACAGCCGCATGTGGACGAAAGTATTGTTTGACCTTGGTTTGATAGGCTTTGATGAGCCGTTTAAGAGATTGGTGAACCAGGGGATGATACAGGGTAGTAGCAGGTTTGTGTACCGCATTGCAGGAACCAATCAATTTGTGTCTGCTGGTAAAAAAGATGAATACAATGTGCAGCCGATCCATGTGGATGTAAACCTGGTGG
>CBFGLL010000149.1:0-6153 GCA_965649585.1 uncultured Chitinophagaceae bacterium
GCCCAATGATGCCCGCACGCTCACTGATGGCCTGCAAAACAGGGGCATCCATATAGTGAGTACAGAGCCGGCGGCGGTGTATGCGCATGTGTACAGTACTATGGGATCGGGCGCCACCATGCTGATGCCGGTGGAAACCTATGGTTATACTTATCGTTCTATCAATTACTATCAAACCACTTCGCAGAGCAGCCCGCAGGACTGGTATTCCTGGTTTTATGTGATCGCTTCAGAAAACAATACCAGGCTGGAGATCACTCCATCCGATACCACCAAAAATGGCTGGCTACCCGGGCAAACCTATACGGTTAACCTGAACAAAGGAGAGTCGTTCCATGTATTTGGAAAAGCGATCTTCGATGGCAACCCGGCCAACGCCAGTAAGGATATGTCGGGAAGCAAGGTGGTATCGGTGCCGGGCAATGATGGTGTTTGTCACCCGGTGGCTTTATTCTCCGGGTCGGGCGGTATCAGGCTTTGCCGCGGCGATGGCGGGGAATTTATGCACCAACAAGTATTTCCAACCCAGGCATGGGGAACCCGCTATCTCACTTATCACACTATTAATAATACCAATACCAATATCAACGAAACCAACAGGAATTATTACCGCATTTGTGTGCTCGATCCAACAACAGTGGTAAAAAAGAACGGGGTTACCATGACGGGGCTCATCAATAATTTCTTTTACGAACATATGGACTCCACCGGGGGAGATTATTTTACCGCCGACAAACCGATCATGGTATCGCAGTACACCCCCAATAAAAATCAATGCTGGAATTTTCCTACTACTACACCAGCACCACCGAGTTATGGCGACCCTGAAATGTTTTACCTGAGCCCTATTGAGCAGGGGCAAAAATCAGTGTTGTTTTATACCAGCAGGAAATCTTCTATCGATTATGTGTATGCAAACATCATTCTACCTACCTCAGCTGTAGCTTCACTAAGGGTGGATGGAAATGTGTTGCCAGGCACACAGGTGATACCTCATCCTAAATTGCCTTCCTATTCAGTAGCATTGGCCAGGTTTACGGGTGCAGCTGCACAGCATACGATCGTAGCAGATTCTGCCTTTAATGCTACGGTGTACGGTTTGGGTAATTATGAAAGTTATGGTTACAATGTAGGCACGCTCATCAACAACCTTAATCATTTTGGTGCTATTGAAAATACCAATAATACCAGTGGCAATATTGATACGTTTACCTGTAAAAACACGCCGCTTCGCCTGTACGTAAAACTGGCATACCCCGCTTTGTCTATCCACTGGAAACTCAGCCAGGTGGCGGGTATCAGTCCTAATACAGATTCTATCATCAATAATCCTGTGCCTGTTGGTACAGAGATCATCAATGGAAGAACTTATTATATCTATACATTGCAGCAGGATTTTGTATTTGCCAACACGGGCACCTTCTACCTGCCTGTGACATTCAGCTCTGCAGTTATACAAAACTGCAATCAAACTGAAAATGCCAGCATTAAAGTAGAAGTGAAGCCTGGTCCTGAGGCTAATTTTAATTATTCCACCGGCTTGTGCCTGCAGGACACCGTTGTATTTACCGGCAATTCCAATGCAGGTATCTTCAACATCAGCGCTTATGAATGGCTGTTTGATGATGGATCCACTGCCAGCACGGTAAACACTGCCAAACGATTTTTAACAGAAGGTCCGCACGATGTACGCTACCGCATTATTGCTGATAATGGCTGTATTGATGATACTATCCGCACGGTGACCATTTTACCACAGCCCATGCCCAGGTTTGGCATAGAAGCTTCTATCTGCGCAGGCGATTCTGTTTATATCACCGATACCTCGGGTATTTCAAGTGGCAGTATCAGCAGCTGGCACTGGAATTTTGGGGATGGTAATACATCGATAAGAACAAATGGAAATGCATTTTATTACCAATATAGTACAGCTGGTACATACGAAGTTTCGTTGGTAGTGGTATCGGGCAATAGTTGTAAAAGTGATACGCTTAAAAAGTTTGTGACGGTGCAACCAGCACCAACAGCTAAGTTTGGCTTCGATAAAAATGTGTGCCTGGGGCAATCCATCCAATTCAGTGACAGCTCGCTGGCGCCCGGCAGCAGCATCAGCCAGTGGCACTGGAACTTTGGCGATGGTAATACCGAAGTGCGAACAACGAACGCACCGTTTAATTATACTTATTCTGCTGTGAACACATACCATGTGTCGCTGGTAGTGGTAGGAGCGAATGGATGCAGGAGCGATAGTTTTCGTTTGAGCGTAAACGTTAGTGCAAGGCCTTCTTCAGCTTTCACTCTCACGGGTAAGCCCTGCGTTGACAGTAGCTGGTCGTTTGTGTCGGCTACTGCTTATAATCCTGCACTGGCGTCCAGCTGGTACTGGGATTACGGCGACGGGCAGGTGAATACCATCAGCACCGGTAACAGCAGCACTCATGGGTATGCAGTGCCTGCAGCTTCTATAAGGGTAAGGCATGCAGTTACGGTGGCGGGTTGCCCCAGTGATACCACGGAGCAGCTGATACCAACGCTATATGCCAACCCTACGGCAGTGTTTTCGGTGAACGACCTTTCTATCTGTAAAAATGATAGTGTTGTTATTAATGGTTCGGGTAGTGCAGATATCACGAACTGGAACTGGAATTTTGGTAATGGTAGTTCTACAGCAGTGCCGCCTGTAACAAGACCTTATAGTAATGCCGGGAATTACGATATACAACTCAGCGTTTCAAATGCCGGTGGTTGCGTGTCGGTTATTAACCCGGTAACGCTAACGGTGACGCCTATCCCAAATATCAGTGCCGGGCCTGACTTGTTTTTACGCCCCGGCCAAACAGGAACGCTGGCTGCCAGCATCAGTAATCCTGCGGCCTATGATTTTATATGGACGCCCAATATAGCCCTCAGTGCCACGAATGTGTTAAACCCCACGGTGGCGCCGCAGGCCAACCAGCTGTATGTGATCACTGCAACCGATAAAACAGCCGGCTGCCAGGCATCTGATTCGGTGTGGGTAAAAATTGCCAGTACCATTTTTATTCCCAATGCGTTTACGCCTAATGGCGATGGCCTCAACGATGTATGGAGGATACCTGCGCTGGAAGCCTATCCTAATTGCAGCGTGACGGTGTTTAACCGCTACGGCCAAATCATTTTTGAATCCAGGGGATATAACCGGCCATGGGATGGCAGGTTTAAAGGAATAGCACAACCCATGGGTGCCTATATCTATATTGTAAATGCCGGGGAACCCGGGATAGATATACTGAAAGGGACTATAACGATCATCAGATAGCCGGGGAAGGCCGCACCGCTTCGTCATAAATTTGTAAAGGTTCTCTAAAAAAATATTTTTGTGACGGAAGGATTTTGTTTTGTTACAAAATATCCCTTTCCTTTGCAACAGAAATGAAACAATTCGCACAAATACATCATCATCATAGTTTGCCGCCAGGTAAGCTGTGTTGACGTGTATGTGCATGAACATATTCAATAAACGAGGCTTACAGCGATGTAAGCCTTTTTTTATTGCCTAAACTTTTAAAACATGTTAAGATTGGCTATTCAAAAATCGGGAAGGTTGCACGATGACTCCATGCGATTGCTCAAGGAATGTGGCATCGTAGTGAGTAATGGAAACCAACAATTAAAAACAAGGGCAGAAAACTTCCCTTTGGAAATACTCTTCCTGCGGGATGATGATATTCCGCAGTATGTTTTTGACGGGGTGGCGCACCTGGGTATTGTAGGCGAAAACGTTTTTTTGGAAGCCGGCAAAGAAATCGCAACGGCGAAGAGGCTGGGTTTTGGTAAGTGCAGGCTTAGCATTGCAGTGCCCAAGGGCAGCAGCTACAAAAACCTGCAGGACCTGCAGGGCAAAAAAATTGCTACTTCTTACGAAAATATCACCAGCCGTTTTTTGCAGGAACAAGGTGTGGAAGCTGAGTTACATATCATCAGCGGGTCGGTGGAAATAGCGCCCGGCATTGGCCTGGCAGATGCTATCTGCGACCTGGTGAGCAGCGGCAGCACTTTGTTTACCAATAGCCTCGAAGAAGTGGAAACCATTCTTTTTTCTGAAGCAGTGCTGGTGAAAAATAAGCAGCTACCTCCAGACAAAGAAATGCTGCTGCAGAAATTGCTGCATCGTATTGAAGCGGTGCAGGCAGCCAAAAACAATAAATACATTTTGTTGAATGCTCCCAATCACCAGCTCCAGAATATTTCTGCCGTGTTGCCAGGCACCAAAAGTCCCACCATCGTGCCGCTGGCCGAAGAAGGCTGGAGCAGCGTACAAAGCGTGGTGAACGAAAATGATTTTTGGGATGTGATTGAAAAACTAAAACAATACGAAGCGCAGGGTATCCTGGTAGTGCCCATTGAAAAAATGATTTTTTAAAAATGGAAAACATGTTTACATCAAATGTTTTTATTGAACCCACAAAAGACCAATGGCCGCAATTGTGCAGTCGTGCGCCGCAGGCTATGGAGCAGCTGGAAGATTATGTACAAGAAATGATGCAGCAGGTGAAACTGGGCGGAGACGCCGCCATCAAAACATACCGGCAACAATTTGATGCGGTGTCGCCGGATGTAGCTCTTGTTATATATGCGGAAGCCATTAACAAAGGAGCGCAAGCGCTGAGCGCCCCACTGAAAGCGGCCATCAATCTTGCCTATTCCAATATCCGTCGTTTTCATGAAGCGCAGGTGCAGGAAGAGCGGAGCATAGAGACTACTGCAGGAGTACACTGCTGGCGCAAAAGCATACCCATTAACCCGGTGGGTTTATATATACCTGGTGGCAGTGCTCCTTTGTTCTCCACTTTGCTGATGCTGGGCATACCCGCCCGCATAGCAGGTTGTACAGAGCTGGTAGTGTGTTCCCCGCCTCGTAAAGATGGAACACTTGATCCTTCCATACTGTACACTGCTTCCCTGCTGGGCATTGAAAAAATTATTTGTGCAGGTGGCCCTGCAGCCATTGCCGCCATGGGTTATGGTACCGAAAGTATTCCTAAGGTGAACAAAATATTCGGGCCGGGCAACCAGTATGTAACCTGCGCCAAACAATTGCTCAGCACAGCGGGCGTAGCCATCGATATGCCTGCAGGCCCGAGTGAGCTATTGGTATATGCCGATAAAACCTTTGTGCCCGAATTTGTGGCAGCCGACCTGCTGAGCCAGGCAGAACATGGTACCGATAGCCAGGTAATATTGGTGGCTGTTGACGTTTCCATTTTACAAGCTGTTGAAAAAGCCCTGCAGCAGCAGTTGCTGATGTTACCAAGGCGACAAATTGCCGCTGATGCATTAACGCATTGTCGTTTTATACAAATTAAAGAAGTACAAAATGCCTTTGACTTTATCAACGAATATGCACCGGAACACCTGGTCATCGCATCCAGCCGTGCAGGTTCATATGCCCATCTTGTTCAAAATGCCGGAAGTGTTTTCCTCGGCAATTATACGCCGGAAGCTGCAGGGGACTATGCTTCAGGCACCAACCATACTTTGCCCACCAATGGATATGCAAAGGCATTCAGCGGTGTTTCCGTAGATAGTTTTTTAAAAAAAATAAGTTTCCAGGAGATCAATGCCCTTGGCATTAAAAATATTGGTCCTGCTGTGGAATGGATGGCCCAAGCAGAAGGATTATTTGCTCACAAAAATGCCGTTACATTAAGATTAGAAAATTTATGATTACAAGTTCCATACAAGAATTGGTTCGCCCCAATGTCAAGAACATGCGGCCCTATGCTTCGGCAAGGCATGAGTTTACCGGTGAAGCAGCTGTTTTTTTGGATGCCAATGAAAATCCATTTGCCGATGGGGAGTATGGCATCAATCGTTATCCCGATCCGCAGCAACAATTGTTGAAAGAACGCATTTCAGCGCTAAAGGGAATACCCGCAGGGAATATTTTTTTAGGCAACGGAAGTGATGAAGTGATAGACCTGGCGCTGCGCATTTTTTGTGAGCCCGGCATCGACAATATATTGATCTGTCCGCCCACCTATGGTATGTATGAAGTAGCTGCGCAACTCAACAATGTTGCGGTAAAAAAAGTGCCGCTTACTGCAGACTTTCAACTTGATATTGCATCCACCAGGGAGGCCATCGATGCACAATCTAAAATGCTGTTTGTTT
>CBFGLL010000150.1:0-6125 GCA_965649585.1 uncultured Chitinophagaceae bacterium
TTTTTGTGGCCTCGCCAGGAATCGAACCTGGATCCGGAGCTTCGGAAACTCATATACTATCCATTGTACTACGAGGCCATGATGTTCTACTTAGCGAATCCAACAATGTTGGTTCCAAATATTTTTACCGCAATGGCCAGCAAAATTACGCCGAAAAATTTTCTTACCACAATTAATCCGGAAGGACCTAAAGCTCTTTCTATCCATTTCAAGGAATGCAACACAATAAAAATAATTACACAATTTATTAAAATACCTATGATGATATTAATATCGGAATAGTTTGCCTTTAATGACATAATCGTGGTTAAAGTTCCCGATCCTGCAATCAACGGAAATGCAATTGGAACCACGCTGCCACTCCTGGGGTTGTTATCAGCTTTAAAAAACTCAAGTCCCAATACCATTTCAAGTCCAAGAATGAAGATAACAATACTACCTGCCACGGCGAATGACTTTACATCAAGCCCAAGTATTTTTAAAAACTCCTGCCCGATAAATAAAAATCCAACCATCAGCAAAAGGGAAACCAATGTAGCCTGGTTGGAACGTATATGCCCGCCCATCTTTGCTTTCAAGGTTACCAACACCGGTATATTACCCAGGATATCAATTACAGCAAACAGTGTAAAACTGATGGTCAATATTTCTTGTATGGATATCTTTCCTAAGTCCATTGAATAGTAGTTTTTACAAATATAAACTTCGTAACATCAAATTTTATCTCTCCCTTTATGCCTGTAGCAGGGAACTCCAGTGGCAGGCGGCCTTAAATTCACCTATTTCTTCCAAATTCAGTGTATCTTTAATTACATTTTGCATTGAAAAAACTCCTGGTCATATTGCTTTCTTTTGCTGTGCTGGCTTTTAGCATGCAGACTCCCTGTCTCGCTGCCGAAGTGGCCGAGGTACAAAGTTCATGCAGCTCAACAGAATGTTGCAGCGACGAAAGCCCCGGGCAGGATGAAGAGAGCAGCAAAGATGTTAAGACCAACACTCATTGCTGCGTATATAATGTTTTATCGGTGGAATCATTTGCCCAGTTCAGCTGCCGGCAGGTTCACGCCCTTCGGCTAAAAACCGGCTTCCTTGATAAATTTTATGCCGATACTTACGCTTCGGATTTCTGGCAACCACCAAGAGCCTGACCATTTTTTTCCCGATTCTAATTAAACAGGCAGGCCATTGGCCCAGCCGGATTGTATCTATTAAATTACATTACAATGAATAAACTCATTTTAATATTTGCCGTGCTATTTATCAGTATTTTTTGTTCAGTAGACACTATGGCACAACAAACCAGCAGCGATTCACTATTAACCACAGAGCTGAAGGTATTTAAACTTACCTGCGATGGCGATATGCCAACCATCAAAAAGCAGTTGCTTAACCAGGATGGCGTAATGGACGTGAACTTTACTGCCAGGAATAACGGCAGCTCCACTTTTACTGTACAATACCTGCCAGGCATCACCGACCGTCAAGGGATTATCAGGTCTATTGAATCCACACCAGGCTGTGATGATAAGAGCAGCACACCCTACCGGGTGAAAAAAGAAAAGGAGTAATTATGAAAATTTATATAACTGCTTTTTTTATTTTTTGCTGCTGTAGCAGCCAGTCGCAAATCATCAAGGGAAAATTGTTTGGCCAGTCCGCATCAGGGCGTGAAATATTGCCAGGTGGCAGCATTCAATGGATTGGCAGCAACACAAAAGTGATGGTTAATGACAATGGCGTGTTTGAGTTAACAAGTTCAGGTGTAAAAGACCTCCGGCTCGTGGCCAGCTTTGCAGGTTACAAAACTGACACTGTCGCTGTAGAGGGAAAAACTTATATCAGCATTAACCTGTTCAGGGATCAGCAGCAACTTGATGCTATTGTGGTAGAAGGTAACCGGAGCTTTGTAACCAACTCTGTGGGTAAAGTGGAACTCATCAGTCGAAAGGAATTAAGTAAGGCGGCCTGTTGCGACCTGGCTGGCTGCTTTGGTACGCAGGCCTCTGTGCAGGCGCATACCACCAATATTGTTACCAATGCACAGGAACTGCGAATACTGGGTTTGTCGGGCGTGTACAATCAATTACTGGCAGACGGATTACCCATGCTGCAGGGCAGCACTTACACCTACGGTGTTAGTACGTACCCGGGAACCGTTGTAGAAAATATTTATGTGTCAAAAGGCAATACATCTGTGCTGCAGGGTTATGAAAGCATCAGCGGGCAGATTAACCTGGAAACAAGGCAGCCGGGAACATCAGAGAAATTGTTTTTGAATGCCTACATCAACAGTTTTGGAGAAAAACATCTGAACGCAAATATCAGCGGTGCTGTTCCACCCGATAAAAAATGGAACAGCTTGCTTTCCCTGCATGTGGTACAGCCTGCCGGCAGAGTTGATGGAAATGACGATGGATTCCTTGATCTTCCTTTACTCACCCGCTATGCAGCCTTTAATAAATGGAATTATAGAAACAATGAAGACAGCGGTTTTTCCATGCAGCTGGCATTAAGATTTGTTCACGAAAAAAGAGTAGGCGGACAAAATTCTTTTTCAGAAAAAAGAGACAAGGGTAGTAATACTGTTTATGGTCAGTGGGTAAATTTCAACCAGCCCGAGGCCAGCGCAAAAATGGTTTACAGGTTTTCGCCCGCCAGCGTACTGGGTTTCGCTGCTTCTTACTCTCATCACCAGCAGGATGCCTGGTTTGGCATTACGAGTTACAAAGCTGGTCAGCATTTGGCATACTTTAACCTGCAGCATGCATTAGAATGGGATGATAAACATCAATTGAAATATGGCGCCAGCTATCGTTACCAGCAGCTGGACGAAAAAATCCTGTTCAGCGCTGTGGCTCCGGATCGTAGTTACGCAGGAGATTATGAAACACAATTAAAAGTTCCTGGGGTGTTCGTGGAAAATACTTTCAATTTTGCTGGAAATAAAATTTCTGTGATTGCAGGTGCAAGAGCCGATCATCACCAGCAACATGGATGGTATTTCACACCAAGGGGGATGTTGAAGTATTCCATTAACAAGGATCATACTTTTCGTGCATCAGCAGGCACCGGGTGGCGACAGGTAAACCTCTTCAGCGAGCAGGCAATGATATTGACGAGTTCAAGAGATATTGTGTTTGCAGAACAGCTGATGCCTGAAAAAGCATTTAATTGGGGATTGAGTCACACCTATAAATTTACCTGGGGCAAATCCACGGGAACCTTGAGTGCAGATTTTTACCGCACTGTATTCAGTAACCAGTTTTTTCCTGATTATGATGTGGATCCATCAAAAATTGTGATACAAAACTTCTCCGGGCCATCAGCATCAAACGGATTGCAGGTAGAAGGATCCATAGCTTTGTGGAAACAACTGGAGCTAAGAGCAGCTTATAACTACCTGGATGTGTACCAGGAAAAAAGCAACGAAAAAACCCTTCTGCCTTTTAATCCCAAAAACAGGATCATGATGGCAGCATCTTTTAAAACCAAAAACAATCGATGGCAGGCTGATCTTAATGGCAACTGGTTTGATAAAATGCGATTGCCCAATACACAGGCAAACCCGGAGCCTTACCGGCGCCCTTTATATTCAGATGCCTACAGCAGCATGAATGTGCAGGGTACTTTTAGAAAGAACAGGTTTGAAATTTATGCGGGTTGCGAAAATATTTTCAATTACCGCCAACCTGATCCGATCATTAGCGCAGACAATCCTTTTGGTCCATATTTCGACCTGTCTTCGGTTTGGGGCCCCACCAGGGGAAGGGAATTGTATATGGGAATCAGGTATAGTATAAAATAATCGGTGGATATTTCGTCCTTGTATTTCAGAATTTAAGGAATAGGGAAGCGCTTGTTTTACCGTTGCAGCCGATATCGCATCCCGATAAATGCTCTTATCCCTTGGTTGGGGGCGTACACATAGTTCGGGTCAAAACTCAATGCATATGGATTCTCTGGAGTGGCCATAATATTTCCATTGTTGTCATATTGCACATTTTTGTCGAAGGGGTCATGACTGCGTGCAATGATGAATGGATTATTTCGGGTTGGCGTAAAGTTCAGGAGATTTTTTACCCCTCCATAAACTTCTATTTTTTTAAAGCCTGAAAAACTAAGCTGGATATTCTGGACACTCCACCATGGAGAATATGGTTTCCGGGGATCGCTGCTGCCCAGCAAAGGCAAGCGCATGGGGCTATACACATTTCCTGTATAATCAATGCTCAGCGATTGTTTTTTTAACGGGAAACTAACTGACCAGGTACCTGTAAATTTTTCGGTGAGTATTTGCTGGCTTGATTTTCCATTGTGATGAAGTTTATTTTCCATCAGGGTTCCACCTCCAATTATTTTTAATCCATTTTTAAAAACCAGGTCGGTATTGAGTGTAATCCCTCTACTGCTGGCATAGCCATTTAAATTTCGATAATTGATTTCATTAGGATTGGAGTCAAAATCTCCCACGATCCTGTTATTGAACCAGGTATAAAAAGCAGAAAGGTCAATATTTGCCACAAGCCCTCTACCAAAAAGTTTTTTCAGGTAATTTATATTAGCGTTATAAGACCGTTCTGGTTCAAGGTTTCCATTTACAACAACTTTGCGGGCGCCCGTGAGCGCAGCATGATCTTCGGTAAAAAGATTTACCACCCTAAAGCCGGTGCCTGCATTCAGGCGAATCGCATCCCTTGGACCAATAGTCCACTTGTGAGCTAACCTTGGTGTAAGAATATTGCCATGCACATTATGATGATCGTAGCGCAGGCCGAGTAATAATTTATGGGAACCACTAATACTAATTTCATCCTGCAAAAAAATGCCGGGCAGCTTTGTTTTTTGAGGCCGGCTTGTTTTGTCCAGGGGATCCCCCGATGCCGTAGCCGGCGTGTTGTCGTCATAATAAGTATAACGAAGGGCTGCGCCCAAGAGCAGATCATGTTTATTTATTTTTTTATCCCAGGTGAGTTGGGCGAATGCTATTTTTTGGATTGCATTAAAAATTGTGGTGCCGTACACACTATTCTGATGGTGCCCGTTGAGGGAAATCGCCAGCATCATTTTTTCTTTAACAGGCAATTGGTATGTACTTAGTAACTCCCATCTTCCTGTGTAAATACTTTCTGCATAAATACTATCTCCCCCCCTGAACTTTTTTTGCCACCTTGTGTCTCCACCCCAGCGATCTTCATACAAATATCTTCCTGCAATGGTAAACACCCGATCTTCTGATCGGGCGATGGAGAATTTCTGAAAAGCAGACACCCTGTTTTGTAGGGTGATGTCGGTGAATCCATCCTGGTTATGATCAACCCTGTTGTTGAATAAAAAATAGTTGAGGCCCGTGAGGCTATGAATACGGTGTGAAATTTTACCAGTGAACCCAATATCTGTATTTATTTCTCCCCAGCTTGTTGTAAAAATATCAGCCACCAGTTTTGCTGCAGTTTCTGGTCGTTTAGTGATGATGTTAATCAAACCCCCTACGGCTTCGCTACCATATAAAGATGATGCCGGTCCTTTTACGATCTCGATTCTTTCTACCAGGGAATTCGGTATGCCCGATAAACCATACACGGTTGAGAGAGAACTTACGATAGGCATGCCATCCAGCAGCACCATTGTGTATGGTCCTTCCAGGCCATTGATATGTATATCTCCTGTATTACAAACCTGGCAATTCAACTGTGGCCGTACACCATTTACGTTCTGCAAAGCTTCATAAATATTGCAGGTGGGATTTTTTTTGAAGAACGCAGGCGTGTACACTTCTACAGCTACAGCACTTTCTGTTCTTTTAACCTCTTTTAATGTGCCGGTCACCACTACATCCTGCAGGTCGGAATGGCGTTGCTGCATGTGGATGTTGATCTGTTTGGTTTCACCCTCATGCAGTTCAAAAATTTGTTGGGTCGAAAAAAAACCGATGGCAGAGATCTGCAGCTGCTGTTTGCCAGGTTCAATATTATTGATCACAAATGCTCCCAGGCTATCTGTAAGTACAGGCTTTTTGTTTTTTAATGTCACCGTTGCGCCTGCTATCGCCATGCCATTATTGACAACAGTGCCGCTTACAATTGCAGTTTGTGCATTTGCTGCAAAAGCCAGGATGATGCAACTAA
>CBFGLL010000151.1:0-6105 GCA_965649585.1 uncultured Chitinophagaceae bacterium
AAACTTTTCAGAACATGAAAAAAGTTTCACTATTTGCGTATGCCAAAAATGATTTCCTGGCAGGCCTCATCGTCTTTCTTATTGCCCTCCCTCTTTGTTTGGGAATAGCACAAGCATCTAACGCACCCTTATTCTCAGGCATTGTAGCTGGTATAGTAGGAGGTATTGTTATCGGTTTTTTCAGTAAAAGTGTTTTTAGTGTAAGTGGTCCCGCAGCCGGCCTTGTTGCGATTGTGATCGGCGCTATTACGGAGCTAAACACTTTCGATATTTTTCTTTGTGCCGTAGTAATAGCCGGCGTTTTCCAACTTATATTAGGTATTGCCAAAGCGGGCACATTTGCCAATTTTTTTCCTTCATCTGTAATTGAAGGGATGCTGGCAGGTATTGGCCTTACCATCATCTTTAAGCAACTGCCAGATGCTGTTGGCTACAATGGCCCCGATAGCCTGGTTGGTATGAGAGACGGAGAGAGAGGAATTAATACAGATATCCTGCAAGGCATTACCCAAAATCTCCACATGGGTGCGGTACTTATCACCGTGGTTTGCCTGGTGATTTTATTTATGTGGCAAAAGCCTGCTTTTAAAAAAATAAATAAAGTGCCTGCTGGCCTGATCGTGGTTGTTTTGGGCACTTTGCTTAATTTGTTATTTCATAGAATATCAGGTGCGCTTCATCTCGATGATGCTTACCTGGTACAGTTGGCCGTACCACAATCATTCAACGATTTTATCGGCCAGTTTCAGATGCCTGATTTCTCGGGCTTCCTCAATCCCAAAGTATGGCAACACGGTTTGATCATTGCAGTAGTGGCTTCCATCGAAACCCTGCTATGTATTGAAGCAACTGATAAAATGGACCCATTAAAAAGAAACACATCAGGCAATGCAGAACTGAGAGCGCAAGGGATCGGTAATATCGTGAGCGGTTTTATTGGTGGTTTACCCATCACTTCGGTAATTGTTCGCTCAAGTGCTAACGTAAATGCCGGGGCAAAATCTAAGCTGTCTACCATTGTGCATGGTTTTTTATTATTGATATGTGTAGCGGCTATTCCTACAATATTAAACCTGATTCCGAAGTCTGCGTTGGCTGCCATCCTCATCTTTACAGGTTACAGGCTTGCGCATCCATCTAAGTTTAAACATATGTCCAAGATCGGGCCCACGGAGTTTATTCCTTTCGTAGTAACTGCTGTTGCGGTGGCTGTTCCTTTCCTTGGCTTATTGAAGGGGGTGGCCCTGGGAATGTTGATAAGCGTGTTTTACCTCTTAAGGGCAAACATGCGTATCCCTTATTATTATAAAAGGTACAAATCGGAAGATGGTGATGTTACCACACTGGAGTTAGCCCAGGAGGTTTCCTTTTTAAACAAGGGCAGTATTAAAGAAACGCTGGAAAATATTCCTGATGAGAGTACCATCATTATTGATGCAACCAAATCAGAATACATAGATTATGATGTGCTCGAAGAAATAAGAGAGTTCTATAAGTTCCAGGCCCCCACACGCAATATAAAGGTGTCGTTGAGAGGATTTAGAAATGATTACAAAATTCCGCAGGGAGCTAATGTGCATTATGACATGGCAGAACTGAACCAGGACGAAAACGTTACCCGCACCGAGGGTAACCATAAAGCATTGATGCACGAATTGTCGCAGATGCGTCCCAGCTAAAAAATCTCAGTCCTACCCTGGACGCCCGGTGGCTGCTTTAATGCTGGCCACCGGTTTTTTTATTTAACAGGCATTAACCAGGTGCTTGGGTGCATTATTATCTGGAAGATGAACAGTGCTTAAAAAACAATACCACCTGCGTTTGCAAGTGGTATCATTATGTTGAGCGTCCCATAGCTTTTACATGTGTTCATCTTTTCTTTCGTCGGCTTCTTCTTTTGATTCTTTGTTATTCTCTTCTGCAGACTCTTTAATATTCTGCATAGTAGAAGACAGGGGACCCTTCATATTATCCTGCGGATCAGTATTGTGTAATGTTTCAGGATCTGGCTTTACCGCTGCATCTTTGTGCTGCTGGTCTTGCTGCTTTTTTTCTTCAGGATTTGTTGCCATAACTAATGTTTATTAAGGTTAAACAAAATTCAGGCCATTGCGGCAATGCCTATTCGCAGAGCCTGATATTGTCGGTGTTTTTGGTTGACATCTGGATCTTGCTGATCCTGTTTGCCTTTGTGTAATACACAATGAGGGTACCGTATTTTGTTTGGTAGGCTTCCCAATCTGAATCTTTCATTTTAGGGTGGCCAAGTACATTAAAAAGACTTCCTTTTGCTGCGCCCATTAATGCAGGGGTCATTTTGCCTTTATAGCTATTATCAATTTCAATATAGTTTCTACCAGTAAAAAAGCTCACCCCTTTGTTTTTATAAAATACTCCCTGGCAACGACCAATACTGTCAATCTTTTCTTCAATATCCGTTTGGCAGGGAAATGTTTTCATGATTTCGCTGCTCGTGGATTTAGGGTGGATCCTGTTGATATTTCCCTCTAATACATCTACCGAAAATGGCGGACAAGCATCGGTTACTTTAAGTTGTGCAAAGGAATTGGTAGCAGTAAAGGCAAGTAGTGCGGCGCTGCAAAGTATTTTGATCATTGCTGTAAAATTTCAATTCTCAAAAAGCAAATATCCTGCCTGAAAATAGAAAACCCGTTATAGCAGCCAGCCCAGCATTGTAAGTTGTTGCGTGCAATTGCTGCAAAAAGATTTTTCTTCTTCGCTATGGTCGCCTCCATTGGCATCCCTGAGGAAGCAGGTGCGTTGAGGGCAATGCGGTAAACCGCTGGAATGGGCTAACTCATGCATTACAACTTTGTAAAAATTGTTTTTATTTTTCAAGCGATAGGTAGATGCTACTGCTGCCGAGCCGGGTTGATAGGCCAGGCCCATCACGCCCCAGTCTTTTATATTCCCTTTCGTAGTGCTGATATCATGATGAGTGAGGACAATATATTTTTGGTTGCTTTGGCTTTTTTTACGAAGCCATTTTAATATTTCATCTGCCCTGTACCTTTTTCTTTTTCCATTATAGGCTGCTGCCGGCAAGTCCTCATTTGGCAGTAGCAGCACATTGGGCAGATGTTGCTGCAGTTTTTTATAAACCTGGTTGCTTGTTTTTTGTGGAAATCCATTTACGGGCAAAATGTAAATCGTTTGATGCGACACTGCCCGTTGGCGATTATTCGCCTTGCATCCCAACAAAAAAATAAAAATACACGCAAGCAATATTCTCATACTGTTAATGCCGCTAAAGTAGAAGTGTAACCCAGGTTTTCCATAAATAAACGGCTTGAAAAATTTTGCTTTAACAAAATCTTACCTAACTGCCGTTAATCTTTCTTTTCAAAATGTATTCTCAACCATAAGAACGGCAACAAAAACCCGCTTCCCCATATTTATGAAAAAACAATTTTTATTTTTAACGATCACAATTCTTTCGCTGGGTGCCTTTGCACAAACCAGCCCCAAAGTGGGAGTGGAAGCGGGTTTGGCTTCCTTTAGTGTAAGAGGCGAAGCTGCCAGCAACCTAAACAACTTAATTGACTTTGCCGATGGAATGCTCAGCACTAATAGCCGTACAGGTTTTTATGCGGGTGTAAACACAAGCATCCCATTGGGAAAATCAGTATCCGTGCAGCCAGGCTTGTACTACACACAAAAAGGTTATGAGTTAAGGGGCGATTTCGCCATCAAAGGCCTGGAATTTTTAGGCGCAAATGCTAAAGCACAATTACAGAATGATTATATCGACATTCCTGTGTTGCTCAAAGCCAACCTCGAAGGCCTGCAAATATTTGGTGGACCACAGATATCCTACCTGGCTTCTTCTAAATTAAAAGTAAATGCAAGTGCACTGGGTTTCGATGTGTTTAACCGCACCATGGATTCAAAAGAACAATTTAACCAATGGGATATGGGGTTGATCGGAGGATTGGGATATGAATTTAAAAATTTCAACATCTCTGCTTCCTACAACCATGGCCTTGGAAAAATAGATGCCAATAAAAACTTTAGCGCTTACAACAACGGTTTCAAAGTAGGTGTTGGTGTAAGATTTTAAAGTCCCTTAAAATATAGTACCCCTATGTTTCAACAATTAAGTGCCCCTCCTGGGGCATTTTTTATATTTGTACAAATAAGACCAATGAAACTAGAACCAGACAAATGGCGACACATTATCGCAGGCTTTATAATTGGGTTGCTGTTACCCATTGCAGGGTTTTATTTGTTGGGCCTGCCCCTGGTTTCCAATTATTTTTTATCCCTCTTTGCATTAGTAGTGGTGAGTTATGGTTTCGAAGTATTTTCCTTTGTTACAGGTAAGGGTCATTATGACCTGGTAGATGCTATAGTAACCGTTATCGGAGGATTGCCCGGCATGCTGGTAGCGGCCGTTTTCTTGTAGTATATATTCGGTATTTCCTTATCCAGGTAATGCTGCTGGGGATTTAAGTATCTTTCCACTGTAAAATCCTTGCATGCGTAGAATATTTTTTGCCTTGCTGCTGGTAGGGGCCACAACCTATGCCGGGGCACAATCTGTTAATGACAAAATTAAACTGGCATCTGCACAACTGCAGAGTATCGACCAGCAACGCCAGCAGATACTCGATAAACTCGAAGGACTAAAATTGGAAAGTGTTCAGCAATCGCTGGATGAAATTGGCTTGCCCGCATTACAGGCCGGTGATGCATTTATAAAACATTCAGCTATGAGCCTGGCTTATGCGGAAAAATTTGAACAGGCACGCTGGGTGGCGCATATCATTTTACCCGAAGTGATGACGGGAACTGTTTTCCGCACCAATGATTTCAGGATAGATGCAAAGGTGAAAACGGGCTCCGCCGAAGAAGCAGATTATTTTCTTAAAAAGTTAAAGGAAGATAGTAGTTATGAATACGACGGTTTCGGTTACGACCGGGGCCACCTGGCACCCTCTGCAGATTTCAGGTGGAGTGCAACTGCTCTGAGTGAAAGTTACTATTATAGCAACATGTCGCCACAAGTGGCCGAGTTTAACCGTGGTGCATGGGGCGACCTTGAAGATGCCATTCGGGGATACATTTATAGTAACAGGAATACAAAACTCTATGTGGTTACCGGTCCCGTATTAAAAAGCGGGTTACCCGTGATAGAAAGGGGAAAAAATAAAGTTGCCATCCCGCAACAATATTTCAAAGTGGTGATGGATGTAAATAATAAAAAAGGAATTGCGTTTTTAATGCCCAACAGGGATATAACAGAGCCGTTGAAAACTTTTGCGACTTCTATCGACGAGATTGAAAAATTGACCGGCCTTGATTTTTTTAATAAGCTTGATGCCCAAACCCAAGCGCAGCTAGAAGCTCAAACCGATGCCACTGCATGGTTGCCAGCATCGATCGCCACGGACGTGGAAGCACTGGCCCAGGAAAAGTTACAGCGCAATCATTTTAATACCTCTATTGCAAAACAATGGATGGGTAAAAACCAGGAGGTAAATGTATGCGGTACGGTAGTGGGGGCCAGGCTTAGCCGGGCTGGAAATGTACTCATCAATCTCGATAAACAATTCCCTAACCAGGTGTTCACCATTTTTGTGAAAAAAGAACATATCATTAATTTCAACTACAACCTTGTGGAAGTGTTGAAAAACAAAGTGGTATGCGGCCGGGGAAAAGTAATTAACCAGGGCGGTACGCCCACTATGTATATCGAAAACCAGAACGACCTGGGTATCCAGTAACAATTTTGTATTACACTTTTGGGGTATTGTAATGCTCCGCCAAAATTCCGTTCTTGTAAGGGTTATTATGTTGCTATTGTAGCTGCATGAATAATATTGTAAATCCCCAACGTCCTCCCGCAACATCATTCCGCTTTATTGTATCACATCAAAAAAACGATGCTATGGGATATGACCGTGAACCCCGCTACCTGCATCCCTATATTGCTGGCCGTTTGCAAATGATCATAGATGCCATTAACGCAAAACTTCCGCAGGGGCATAGGGCAAAACTGGTTTCTGCACATCGCAGCCCCGATGACCAGTTTAAGTTATTTAAACAGGGGCGAGTATTCCGGAATGGAAGCTGGATAAAAGT
>CBFGLL010000152.1:0-6098 GCA_965649585.1 uncultured Chitinophagaceae bacterium
GTTCAAATGTAATTTTGTAGCAAATAAGTTTTTCTCTATTTTTGCCCTCCTTTATCAAAAAACGGTAGTCGTAGCTCAGTTGGTTAGAGCATCAGATTGTGATTCTGAGGGTCGGGGGTTCGAGCCCCCTCGATTACCCCAAAAAATAGAACTCCCTGTAAAAAACTGCAGGGAGTTTTTTTATGCTTTTCCCGCTCATCACATTCATTTTCCACAACAGACTGTTTAACAAAATATTGGGCGCATCGTGGCGTTCTCACTAAGGAAAAACCTTGTTTTTCCGTTATTTTTACAACATGCATAAAATGGCAGATTTTATTATGAGCAAAAAATTCTTACCGGTAGTGCTGGTGCTAACGATTGCCAGCTTTTTTGTCGCTTTTCAATCACAGGGAAAAAATGACAATGAAGATAATCCACGAACCAAGTACGCCCGTGTACTTAGAAACGTAGGTATTCTGCTAGAAGAAGGGCATTACAGTCCTAAAAAGATTGACGATGCTTTTAGCAAGGATGTATTTAAAAAGTTTATTGAAGAACTGGACGGAGAAAAGAATGTATTGCTCCAGTCTGACATAGAAAAACTAAGAAAATTTGAGAGCAGGATCGATGACGAAATTCATGGTGCTCCCATTGAATCTTTTTTTGCAGTTAATGAAATTTACCAGAAAAGGATCGAAGAAGTGGCCGACCTGCATAAAAAGATATTGGCTAAGCCATTTGATTTTAACGTGAATGAAACGGTGCAGCTGGATGCAAAACTTCGCAGTTTCCCTAAAACGGAAGGGGAGCGTTATGAACTCATCCGCAAATCTTTGAAATATGCCACACTGGAGCGTTATTCCGGCATGCTGGATGACCGTGAAAAAAACAAGGATAAAAAAGATTTTGTATTTAAGGCAGATAGTACGCTTGAAAGAGAAGCAAGGGAGCAGGTAACCCGCCAGTACGACCGCTACATGAATACCCGTAAGAACAGGGAAACCAACGACGAAAATTTCAGCACATTTGTAAATGCTATTACCAGCACCATGGATCCGCATACTACTTATATGCCTCCAATTGACCTCAGAACCTTTAACGAATCGATGAGAGGTAGTTTTTTTGGTATCGGTGCACAGTTGAAAGAGGAAGATGGAAAAATTAAAATTGCGAGCCTGGTAACAGGTGGTCCTGCATGGAAGGGCGGCGAGTTGAAAGAGAACGATGAGATATTAAAAGTTGCCGAAGGTGCCCAGGAGCCGGTGGATGTTACCGGTTATGCGGTTACCGATGCTGTGAAACTGATACGTGGTGCCAAAAAAGGTTCGGAAGTAAAACTCACGGTTAAAAAAATTGACGGTACCATTAAGGTGATCAGCCTGATGAGGGATGATATTAAACTGGAAGAAACTTTTGCCAAATCTGCAGTAATTAACCAGGGAGGTAAAAAGTTGGGATATATTTATTTGCCGGAATTCTACGCAAATTTTGATGATCCCAAAGGTCCTCGTTGTGCAGATGACGTTGCCAAAGAACTGGAGAAATTAAAAGCCGAAAAAGTAGAAGGTGTGATCCTTGACCTGAGAGATAATGGTGGTGGATCTTTATATGATGTAGTTCAGATGGTGGGTTTATTCATTGAAAATGGCCCCGTAGTTCAGGTAAAAGGCCGTGGCGACAAAGCCAGGGTATTAGATGACCCGGATAAAGGTTCAGTGGCCTACACTGGTCCGCTAACAGTATTGGTAAACGAGACCAGCGCATCTGCATCAGAAATTTTTGCAGCCGCCATACAGGATTATAAAAGAGGTATTGTTATAGGCAGTACATCTACCTATGGCAAAGGCACTGTACAGCGTAATATTCCTTTGAATCCACAGTCAGAAAATACATTGTTTGGTGGTAGCAATCCCGACGACCTCGGCACTGTGAAACTGACCTTGCAGAAATTTTACAGGGTTAATGGTGGCGCTACCCAGTTAAGAGGCGTGGTACCTGATATCGTGCTTCCTGATCGCCTGGAATACCTTAAGTTCAGGGAAAAAGATAACCCCGATGCATTAGTGTGGGATGAGATAAAAAATGCTTCCTATTCTCCGTGGACAAGCACTTTTAGTGTGGACCCTATTATTGCGGCATCTAAAAACGCTGTAGAAACCAATACCAACTTCAACAAGATCAAAAAAAGCGTGGAGTGGCTGGAGAAGAATTATGACAAGACCTACTCATTGAACCTGGAACAATTCCGCAAAGACCAGAAAGAAATGAAGGCAATTTTTAAAGATATAGAAACAGCTTACAAATTAAGCAGCCCGATGGAGATCAAAAACCTTCCTCAGGATATTGCAGCCATTGAAGCCGCTAAAGAAAAAACAGATCGTAACAAGCAGTGGTTAAAAGTAAGAAGTGAAGATATTTTTATCGATCAATCTGCAAAAGTATTGGCTGAAATGATCAACAGCGGCAACCTTGCCAAAGTAAATTAAAGATGCTCTTTTCGAAGTATAAAAAAGGCTGCCACAAATGTGGTAGCCTTTTATGTTGGTTGGTTTTTACGATAGTTGTTTACTTCCTTTAGCTACCATAATACCGTTATGATAAACCATGATGCTGTATTTTCCTTTTTGAACTTCCTGGGAGGGCACAGAAAAATTGAGTAATTTATTTTCTCCTTTGGCGCAATCAAACCGAAGCTTGCAGCTGTAAATACGGGTACCTTCATTGGTTTCAAAACTCCCGGTATTCCATGCAGATTGTTTGAGTAGTTTACCATCGGGCTGCAGTATCACCACATACATTTCTACCAGCGGGCTGGTTTGCGCATGATTGGTAACATACATACTTCCGTTCAACTTCGGTTGTTCCAGATCTCCTTCAGCTGCCTGCAGCTGTAATGATGCTACCTGCATCGGCACCGCAAGATTACTGCGTTTGGGCTCATTCTCCTGCAAGACAACCTCTCTTTGAGCAGCCGGGATGCCTGCTGCCGTATTGTTTTGGCTGTTAGTGCTCAGTTGCTTTAGCAGGGCACTAAGACGCACATTTTCCGCAGCCACATCATTGTATTTTTTTCTCCAGTCATCCAGCCTTTGTTGCAGTGCCATCAATTTTTGCCTTGCACTATTTACCTGTTCTGCCGTTTTACTTTGTTCCAGCAAGGCTGAAATTTCTGAGCGTATCTGCGAAAACTCCTGGTACTTATCATCAATATTCTCTTTGATGGAATCGGCGTGTGTGCTGGCGAGGTCTAATTGATTGTTGAGTTGGGATACGGTGCTGCTGAAAACCCGCTGTAAAGAATCCTGCAGTTTTTTGGAAATGTTGTCAGCGGTATTGGTGGCCGCAGGGGAGGAGGTGCGGGCTTTCGCTGTTTCAGCAGCATTGCGGTAGTAAATAAATCCCCAGGCAAATAAAATGATAAAAGCCAGCAACAGCAGGCTAAGGGAAAACAACAACAAAAAAGATATTCTGGACTCTTTCAGGTTCATTTTCTTTTACTTGTTGTTCAGTATTTCCCGGTCCACATAGGCGGAAATCCAACCTACCTGGCCATTTTTTACGAGGTAAAATTGTTTTTGTTCATACACTCCTTCAAACTGCCTCATGATGCGGAGCAATAAGCCGGTACCCGCCATCAATGATTTTTGGTCAAATACTTTCTGAACTGTCTTGATTGTATTGGCGATTGCTTTCTTTTCAGTTGCTGTAGCAGCAATCCTCGATGTAAGCGCTTCCGGTGCATAAAAAGATTGGTTTTCGTAAATCCTGTTGTAGAATTGTTCTACCTCTTTATAAGTTACAGGTATCACATCATCTTCGTTCATTTCCGGGTGAATAAGGTTGGCCAATGCCCAAGCAATTCCACCGCTGAATGCAATATTGTCGCTCATATTGTAAGCACCACTTACGTTTACGGCATACACTATTTCTTTGTTGGCACTTCCTTCCAATACCCGGAATAACTGTTTGCGGTAATTGGCAAGACTTATATCTGTTTCTAACCTTTTATCAGTTGCGTTTGCGATGCTTTTGGTACCCCAGGTGAGTTCAAACAGGCGGATGCTGCTGATATCTACGTTCGGAAAATAGCCGCCCTTGGTGTTGCCACTTCCAATGTCGATAAGGAAAGTTGAAAAACGTTTAGGTTCAGGAACAATGCCGAGGTGAGATAACCTCGCTTCATCCTGCACGCTTATTAAGTCGAATGAACGTTGCGGTTCCTTGATCCTTGTTCTGAAGGAGTCTGTAAGTTTTTTAACCCACAGGTGATTATTTTCTTTTTCTGAAAGCACTTTTACGCCGCTGCTCATTACAGTAAATATATTGGCAGAAGGAATTTTGTATTGATTCAATGCGGTATTGTATAGGCCAGTAAGCGCATTCAGCGTTGCAGCAAAACTGGGTTCATCAAAACTGATAAAGTCTGTATTAACCGAACTATCTTTTAAACTATTAAAATTGCCTGCCTCATCTGCTTTTTTCTCAATTTCAATAACAGATAATTTTACGCCTTTGGAGCCTACTTCAATGCCCGCATATACAGCAGAACGTTTGAACTTTAGTTTGAAATTATTTTGGGCACCCGCAGCAAAAAATAAGATGAGAAAAAAGCCACTTAAGCAGAAAGGTTTGTATGGTCGAAAAAACATATCTATCGTAAATTTACAAAGTAAAAATACTGTTTAAAATAAGGCTGCAGCCCTTGCCAGTTCTGTTGTGCACAAAATGTACACAACTCAAAAAGATGGCTGTGATGTGTTAGTTTTGCGGCAATTAAAATCAACATGACGAACAACTCACAGGGCACCATGAAAAACTTTAGAACCATTGCATTTTTAGAGGGGATATCTTATATTTTGCTATTATTTATTGCCATGCCACTCAAGTATTTTTTCGATAGCCCCGGTGCAGTTCGCTGGATCGGGAGTGCTCATGGCGTTTTGTTTGTTTTGTTTTGTATTTACCTGCTTTTAGTGTGGCGCAAATATTCATGGACCTTTGGCAAGGCTACTTTTGCTTTTATCTGTTCACTTATTCCTTTCGGTACTTTTTATCTCGACTCCAAATTGAAAAAGGAATACGGAAATAAATAATTCCAACCAATCCCGGAAATTTAAAAGCTGATTGCCGCAGCGGGTGCAAATATGCCTGCACCTACCCGCCCATACCCCTTTTACAATTATAGCTAATCCTTATCTTCGGGCCTCACAAAGTGGTTCCCACAACATGAATCTGGAAGCAAATAAAAATGAAGATGCGTTAAAGCTTGCCTGGAGCGGCATACGCCAGAAATTAGAAAAAATTTACGAGGGTGGTGGTAAAAAAGCCGCTGAGAAACAAAAGGAAAAAAATAAAATGGTGGCCCGTGAGCGCATTGCCTATCTCTGCGACAAAGACCAGCCTTTTGTTGAAATAGGTGCATTTGCCGGTTATGAAATGTACGAGGAGCAGGGTGGTTGTCCTGCCGGGGGCACAGTTGCAGGTATTGGTTATGTGAGTGGCAGGCAGGCGGTGATTGTTGCCAATGATCAAACAGTAAAAGCAGGGGCATGGTTTCCTATTACCGGGAAAAAGAATCTTCGCATGCAGGAGATTGCCATGGAAAATAATTTACCTATCATTTATATTGTTGATAGTGCTGGTGTTTTCCTGCCCATGCAGGATGAAATTTTCCCGGATAAAGAAAATTTCGGCCGGATCTTCAGGAATAATGCACGCATGAGCGCCATGGGTATTACGCAGATTGCTGTTGTTACCGGTGCATGCGTGGCGGGGGGCGCTTACCTGCCCATCATGAGCGATGAGACCCTTATGGTAGAAGGTGCAGGCTCCATTTACCTCGCTGGCCCGTACCTGGTAAAAGCTGCCATTGGCGAAGACATAGATAATGAAACCCTGGGTGGTGCGGTAACACACACAGAAATTTCGGGCATTGCAGATTACAAGTTTAAAACGGAAGAAGAATGTTTTGATAAAGTAAAAAGCATCATGAGTAAGTTGGCAGCCCCGACCTCTGCGGGCTTCAACAGAGCGGAGCCCAAAGAACCAGCGCTCAGCAATGGTGAAATTTTCAGCATCATGTCCGAAGGAAATACAAAACCCTACGATATGTTGCA
>CBFGLL010000153.1:0-6071 GCA_965649585.1 uncultured Chitinophagaceae bacterium
ATGATCCTTATCCTGTTGGCTGCTGCTGTTATTTCCGGTTTTATCGGCGATTTTACCGACACAATTGTTATTCTCGTCATCGTTATTTTAAATGCCTTCATCGGTTTTTTCCAGGAGTTTAAAGCCGAAAAAGCAATACAGGCTTTGAAGCAAATGGCAGTGGCGCAGGTGCGTGTAATGCGGGACCAGCAGGTAAAAGAAATTCCTTCTACAGAACTGGTACCGGGAGATGTGCTGATGCTGGAAGCAGGCAATGCTGTGCCGGCAGACCTGCGTATTATTGAATCGGCGGCGTTAAAAATAGAAGAGGCGGCGCTTACCGGTGAGTCGCAGGCAATTGATAAAATAGCCGATGCCTTACCAACAGAAGAACTTGCTATTGCTGATCAGAAAAATATGGCTTTTAAAGGTACTTATGTTACCTACGGCAGGGGAAAAGCAGTGGTTACCAGTACCGGAATGAAGACTGAGCTAGGTCGAATTGCGGCCATGCTGCAGGGAGGCGAAACGCAGACTCCGCTGCAGCATCGGATGGATTCATTCGGCAAAAAGTTGTCGGTAATTGTGCTGATCCTTTGCGTACTTTTTTTTGTGAGTGGATGGTTGCGTGGAGAGGATAGTGTGCGCATGGCGCTCACCAGTATTTCATTGGCCGTGGCAGCCATACCCGAAGCATTGCCGGCAGTGATCACTATTTCGCTTGCCCTGGCAGCCAAAAGGATGATACGCTTCAATAGCCTCATCAGGAAGTTGCCTGCTGTAGAAACACTTGGCTCTGTAACTTATATCTGCACTGATAAAACAGGTACCCTCACAAAAAACAAAATGTATGTGGAACATGTTTTTGTGAATGATCAACTGTATGCCCGTGATCAGTTAGCATCTATTGTAAAGGACGACACAGCGAACTTATTGCTGCATGCTTTTGCACTCAATAATGACGCAATAGAGGATGGTGAAAAAAACCTGAAAGGCGATAGTACTGAAATAGCGCTTGCAGAAGTTGCCAGGGAATTAAACATTGATCGCAGCTGGGGTCGTGTGGAGGAAATTGCTTTTGATTCACAAAGAATGTTGATGACCACCTTTCATCAGCTGAACGATAAAATTATTTCATTTACCAAGGGGGCGCCGGATGTAGTGCTGAAGCGATGTAAACAGGCGGATCTTGCCAAGGTAGATGAACAGGTAGATGAAATGGCGGCAAAAGGGGAGCGGGTGCTGGGATTCGCTTACCGCTATTGGGATGCATTGCCGGCAACGCCCAATGCTGATGCACATGAACAGGACCTTGAATTTTTAGGGCTGGCGGGCATCATCGATCCGCCCAGGGAGGAAGTGGCGCAGGCGGTAGCACAATGTAAAACTGCTGGCATCATACCGGTAATGATCACCGGCGATCACCCGCTTACAGCAAAAAATATTGCAGAACGGATCGGTATTGTTTCCGGCGAAATGGATAAGATCATCACCGGTCAGCAGTTTGCCGCATTGGGGAATGAGGATTTTTTACAACAGGTGGAACATATAAAAGTGTATGCCCGGGTGTCGCCTGAACAAAAAATGAAAATTGTAAACACCCTTCAGCAAAAAGGACATTTTGTAGCCATGACGGGTGATGGCGTGAATGATGCACCTTCCCTCAAAAAAGCCAATATCGGCATTGCCATGGGTATTACAGGAACAGATGTGTCAAAAGAGGCGTCGGACATGATACTGCTGGATGATAATTTTTCTACTATCATTAAAGCAGTAAGGGAAGGGAGAAGGATCTACGATAATATTTTAAAGTTCATCAAGTTTTTGATGACGACCAATTCAAGCGAATTACTCACTTTGTTGATCGGGCCCTTGATTGGTTTGCCGGTAGCACTGTTGCCTATTCATATCCTTTGGATCAACCTGGTGAGCGATGGGCTTCCTGCTATTTCCCTGTCATTTGAAAAAGCGGAAAATGATATCATGAAACGACCTCCACGCTCTCCCAAACAAAATGTATTTGCCAATGGCAGGGGACTTCACATGATATGGGTAGGCGTGTTAATGGCCGCTATTGCTCTCGGGTTACAACATTATGCCATCCAAAACGGCTGGCATTGGCAAACGATGGTGTTTAACTTTATGTGCCTGGGCCAGATGGCGCATGTGCTGGCTATCCGGTCGGAAAAGGAATCTTTTTTCAGCAAAAGAATATTGTCGAATAAATTATTGCTGGTGGCAGTATTGCTCACTGTTGTGCTCCAGTTCGTAATAACATTTGTGCCGGCGTTGCAGCCCGTATTTAGAACACAGGCTTTATCCATGAAGGAATTTATTATCGTAGGTGTATGTGCCTCCATGGTATTAGTTGCAGTAGAAATTGAAAAAACGGTATCCCGGCGAAGGGAGAGGTTGAACTAAAGATCTGGCATTCCTGTTCCGGCTCAAGACCCCCGTTTTATTGATAGTTTGCTGGTTTTGAGGAATGTTATGGTGGGGCGTGGCGGAAACTTTCTTTCATATTTTGCGCCTGCAGCCTTACATTTGCACAACCATTCTATTACAATATTCTGACACTTATGACCTGGAAACAGCTTTTTACTTCTTCGATAGGTAAAAAATTTACGATGGGCTTTACCGGCCTTTTTCTGATACTTTTTTTGATAATACATGCAGGGGTTAATTCCTGCATTTTTTTAAATGACGGGGGCGAAACATTCAATAATGTTGCGCACTTCATGAGTCATAACTGGATCGTTCGCTTTTTGGAGATCGGACTTTTTGTAGGCATCATTTTGCATATTATACAGGGACTCATTTTGTGGCGCCAGAATGCTGCAGCACGTCCTGTGGGTTACCATACTACCAAGGCGCATAAAAACAGCACCTGGTACAGTCGTAGTATGGGCCTGCTCGGCACATTGGTGCTGATATTTCTGATCATCCACATTTCACATTTTTTCATAGGAACAAAAGTGGCTTTGTACAGTGGTGATCAGCCCCATAATTTGTTTGAAGAAATGAAACTCGTTTTCAGTGAGTGGTATATCGTATTGTTTTACCTGTTGAGCCTGGTGGCTTTGTTCTGGCACCTTGCGCATGGGTTTCAGAGTGCATTTCAAACCCTGGGTTTAAATCACAAGAGGTATACACCTATCATTAAAGGGGCAGGCTGGTTTTACACGATTGTAATTATCATTCTATTTGCTTTGATGCCGATATCTATTTATATGGGTTGGATCAGCTAGTTCTTTAAAATGCAGGTGCAGCCGCACTTTTTTCAAAATTTCAAATTATCAAATTAACTATATGGCTTTAGATGCAAAAATTCCGGCAGGCTCCATGAGCGAAAAATGGAATGATTATAAAGGGCATGTAAAATTGGTGAACCCCGCAAACAAACGTAAGCTGGAAGTGATTGTAGTGGGAACAGGTTTGGCAGGAGCCAGTGCAGCAGCTTCCCTGGGCGAAATGGGTTATAAGGTAAAAGCATTTTGTTTCCAGGATAGTCCCCGCCGGGCACATAGCATTGCCGCACAGGGTGGAATTAATGCGGCAAAAAATTACCAGAATGACGGTGACTCTGTGTTCCGTCTTTTTTATGATACCGTAAAAGGTGGCGACTATCGTGCACGGGAAGCCAATGTGCATCGTTTGGCTGAAGTGAGCGCAGCCATCATTGATCAGTGTGTGGCACAGGGTGTGCCATTTGCCAGGGAATATGGCGGCTTACTGAGCAACCGCAGTTTTGGCGGCACGCAGGTACAACGGACGTTTTATGCTGCAGGACAAACGGGTCAGCAGTTGTTGCTGGGCGCTTACAGTGCACTCGAGCGCCAGGTGGCATTGGGTAATGTAACCCAATACAGCCGCCACGAAATGCTCGATGTGGTAGTAATTGATGGAAAAGCAAGGGGCATTATTGCAAGGGATCTTATTTCAGGAAAACTGGAACGCCATTTCGGGCATGCGGTACTGTTATGCACCGGTGGTTATGGCAACGTATTTTATTTAAGCACCAATGCCATGGGTAGCAATGTAACTGCCGCATGGAAAGCACATAAAAAAGGCGCCTATTTTGGCAATCCTTGTTTTACACAAATTCACCCTACCTGTATACCGGTAAGTGGCGATCATCAGAGTAAACTTACCCTGATGAGTGAGAGTTTGCGTAATGATGGAAGGATATGGGTTCCCAAACAACAAAACGATCCCCGCAAAGCATCGCAGATACCGGAAGAAGAAAGAGATTATTACCTGGAAAGAAGGTATCCTGCATTTGGTAACCTGGTACCTCGTGATGTGGCATCAAGGGCAGCCAAAGAAAGATGCGACGCTGGTTACGGGGTAGGTACCACGAAAATGGCGGTGTACCTCGACTTTGCGGATGCTATTAAACGTTACGGAAAAATTGAGGCAGGCAAAACAGGCAATGTTTCTGCTTCTGCTGATGAGATAATTGCACTCGGAAAAAAAGTGGTGGAAGAAAAATACGGTAATCTGTTCGAAATGTATGAAAAGATCACCGGTGAAAATCCATACGAAACCCCCATGCGTATCTACCCTGCAGTGCACTATACCATGGGTGGCCTTTGGGTAGATTATGAACTGATGACCACCGTGCCGGGATTATATGCACTGGGTGAAGCAAACTTCAGCGATCATGGTGCCAACAGGCTGGGGGCTTCTGCATTGATGCAGGGGCTGGCCGATGGTTATTTTGTAATTCCTTACACTTTGGGTAATTACCTGGCCGATGAAATTCGTACAGCATCTATTTCTACAGATCATGTTGCATTTAGAGAAGCAGAAAAAGAAGTGAATGATCGCATCAACCGTTTAATGAGTATCAAAGGAACAGAAACGGTGGAGAGTTTTCATAAACGTCTTGGAAAAATCATGTGGGATAAATGCGGCATGGCCCGCAATGCACAGGGACTCAACCAGGCCATCATGGAAATTCAGCAATTGAAAAGAGAATTCTGGAGTAATGTGCGTATACCAGGCGAAGTAAATGAAATGAATACAGAGCTCGATAAGGCAGGCAGGGTAGCAGATTTTATTGAGTTGGGAGAGTTAATGTGTAAGGATGCATTGAACCGTGAAGAGAGTTGCGGTGGTCACTTTAGGGAAGAAAGCCAGACAGAAGATGGAGAGGCAAAAAGAGATGATGAGAACTATAGTTATGTTTCAGCATGGGAGCTAAAAGGAGAAGGACAGTGGGAACTGCACAAAGAACCATTGGAGTTTGAAATTGTGAAGCCTACCCAGCGCAGTTATAAATAAAAAATCTTGTGCAGCAAAAGCGTCGCAATGAAATGGGTAGTGTTTTTTTTACTGATAGCTGGTTTATGGAGTTGCGGTGCAAGTGGTAATAGTACCAAAAAAAATAAAGAGCAGGCAGTTGTTTCCACATCGCTGGATCTGGAAAAAATGCCCGGCGAAAACAGGATCGTTTTTTTGACATTAAGGGTTTGGCTGCAGGATAGTGTAAAAGATGAATATGGTTTCGCACAACAATCGGTGCAATATGCGGATGGCAAAATAAAAACCACGGCAGTAATGCCCGGGTACCTGGAGCCTTACCAACTGTACTGGGAACTGAGGGATAAAAACGGGCAGGTGCTGGCAGTTGGTAATACGCCCGATCCACTATTTCGAAGCTATGAAACCAGCGACCAACATTCGGGTGCAATGGAAAGAAACCTGGTGCTGTCAAAGTCTGGTGAAATGCTCATCAGGTTTAATTTAAACGATCACACGCAAGTTCTCTCTGTTCATAAACTGAGTAATGGGAAACTTAAAAAATTATATGAAGCCAAACTACTGTAACCTGATGACTTGTGTAAAGCAAGCCAGCATGATGTTGTTTGTTTGCTTTATTTCCATTTACTCTTATGCGCAGTATTACCCTATCGACAGCATCATGCGCAACGGCAACAGGGCAAACAGGGTAAACCTGGTTTTTGTTGCAGATGGTTATACGGCTGCACAGCTTCCGAATTTTGTTGCTAACGTTACCAGTATCAATACTGGTTTATTCCTGCAGCCACCTTTTGCAGAATACAAAAATTTCTTCAACAGTTTCGCCA
>CBFGLL010000154.1:0-6066 GCA_965649585.1 uncultured Chitinophagaceae bacterium
TACAGGGATGAAAGGCGCCATATTACCAACCCCATTCCCATTCATGTACTTCAGAATCATTTTTATGAAATGACCAAGGTTCACCTCAATAACGAATCATTTGATTAGCCGAAACAAGGTATATAAAAAAATCCCCCGATCACTCGGGGGATTTTTATTTAACAAGTTGAGCATTACTCTCCTTTTGGTTCTGCAGTAGCATCACCACTATCTAATTTTGCTTTAATATCAGCAAGCGCACTTAAATCACCTAAAGTTGTTTTTTCAACTTTGCTCTGAATGTTCTTCACAGCTTTTTTGGTTGACTCAGCCTCAGCTCTTTTTTCTTTGATATTAGCTTGTTTCTCTTCTTCTTTCTCTTGTTCCCAGATGCGGGTATGGCTTAATACGATACGTTTGTCGCTACGATCAAATTCAATTACCATGAATTGAACCACATCATCGGCAGCGATCGTTTTTCCATCTTCCGTAGAAAGGTGACGGGCAGGAGCAAATCCCTCAAGGCCATAAGGCAATTGTACTACGGCACCTTTATCATCTTTTTTAACAACTGTTCCTTCGTGGATAGAACCGATAGTGAAAGTATCCTGCAGGCTGTTCCATGGATCTTCTTCAATTTGTTTGTGACCCAATTGCAGCTTGCGGCCATCTTTATCGATGCTCAGGATAAGCACTTCGATTTCGTTGCCCACTTTCGTGTACTCGTTAGGGTTATTGAAACGCTTCAACCAGCTAAGGTCGCTGATGTGGATCATACCACCAATGCCGGTAGCCAGTTCAACAAACACACCATAAGGAGTAATGTTTTTTACAACACCATTGTGTTTGCTACCTTCTGGGAACCTTGTTTCGATAGTGCTCCATGGGTCTTCAGTCAATTGCTTGATAGAAAGGCTCATTTTGCGGGTTTCTTTATCCAGCGTTACCACTTTTGCTTCGTACTCATCTCCTAACTTGAAAAATTCTTTAGCGTTGATAGGAGTGTTAGCCCATGTAATTTCACTTACGTGCACCAAACCTTCCACACCTGGCATGATCTCAAGGAAAGCACCGTAATCTTCGATGTTTACTACTTTACCTTTCACTACATCACCTTCTTTCAGGTTTTCAGTTAATGAATCCCATGGGTGAGGCGTTAATTGTTTCAAGCCAAGGCTGATACGTTTTTTGTCGTCGTCGAAATCCAATACCACCACGTTGATCTTCTGATCCATCTTAAGCACTTCGCTTGGGTGGTTGATACGACCCCATGAAATATCGGTGATGTATAACAAACCATCTAAGCCGCCAAGATCAAGGAATGCACCGAAATCAGTGATGTTTTTGATAGTTCCTTCCAATACCTGGCCTTTCTCCAGTTTACCGATGATCTCAGCTCTTTGAGCTTCGATATCGCTTTCGATAAGTGCCTTATGAGATACAACGGCATTTTTAATTGCTTCGTTGATCTTAACCACTTTAAATTCCATTGTTTTACCAACAAACTGGTCGTAATCAGTAACTGGTTTCACGTCGATTTGTGAACCTGGCAAGAATGTTTCCATACCAAATACGTCAACGATCAAACCACCTTTGGTTTTGCTGGTAACAAGACCTGTAACAATTTCACCGGTTTTGTTAACCTCCACAATTCTTTCCCATGCACGGGTAATGCGGGCAGATTTGCGGCTCAGGTGAAGATTACCGTCCCTGTCTTCTTTTTCTACCACCATTACTTCTACGATGTCGCCTACTTTAACACCACCAGGAATATCCCTGAATTCGTTCAAAGAAATAAGACCATCGCTTTTGAAGCCAATGTTTACAACAGCATCAGTTTTGGTTAATGATTCTACAGTTGCCTGGATCATTTCTCCATCATTGATCTGTTTGAATGTACCATCATAAACTGCGTCGTATTTCGCTTTTTCTTCATTAGAATAAGCAGATACATTGCGTTTGTCCCTGCTCCAGTCAAAATCGTCGTGGGCAGTTTCTACTACTGGTGCTTTTGGTGTCGCAGTAGCCTCTGCTACATCAGCAGCCTTTGGCTCCAGTTCTTCTGCGTTTAGTTGTTTGTTAATATTAAATGACATAAAAATTACCCCGGTTTTTTATACGGGGTGGCAAAGGTAGCTATTTCCTCCATAAAAACGGGCAAAAATTCACTGAAATTCAGGCTGGTATTGAGCTCACAAAAAAAGCCCCCGGGATATTCCGGGGGCTTGTATAGTTATGATTATTAACTACTTCTGCACTAAAACCCTACCTACTTTAAGCCTGGTTCCGTTTCTGTCTGCCAGTTCAACCTGGTAAATACCACCGCTGAATCTGGATAAATCAACGTCCATCCTTGAATAAGGAGCATTAATTGGATAAAGCCTGCTATACACTCTTGAGCCTTTGCTATCGTACACATTCAGGTAGCGAGGCAAAGGATTATTACCAGGAGCGCTGTAGTATCTTACCTGGAACTGGCCACTGTTTGGACTAGGATAGATAAAGAGTATTTCATTAGCCTCACTCGCAACAGTGAATTTTGGTGTAACTGCATTACCACAACTGTTTGCATCGTTAGCTGTAACACTATATTCACCTAAGCCGTCCACATCCACCAGGATAGTATTCCCGGTAGCGCCTGGTATCAATACACCGTTCCTGTACCATTGATAACCACCAGCTGGCACAGTAGTAGAAGAAGCAACTGTAAGTGTTGTCGTTTGACCGGGATAAAGACCAGTATTAGGATTTGCTGTAATAGTGAGTACTGGCAAAGGATTCACAGTAAGGGTTCCCTGTGAGCTTAACAGGAAGGAGTTACATGCTGCTACTGACATAGAATCCCTGTAAATATTTCCGTTCATTGCAGCTGTGGCTCCGGTGATGGTTAAAGTATTAGTGGTAGCGCCGGCATACACACCTCCGTTCGCAACATTTACAAACGGCGCAGCACCAATTTTTACCTGCCATTGGTGAACAATATTATTACCGCTGGTAGGAGCGGTGGCAGTAAACGTAGCATTTCCTCCCACGCAAATCGCAGCGTTATTTACCGTTGAAGTTCCTGTAATAGGATTATTAACAGTAACTGGAATGGTAACAGCAGTAGATGTACATAAAGGAGTAACCACCGTCACGGAATAATTGTTTACTCCAGCTACCGTTGGTATTACATACACAGTGCTTGCTGCTGAGCCAGCTGTGTATGGCGTGGTACCGGCTGCGTTTGTAAATATTGTTCCGGCCGGTCCGGTCCATGTTCCTGTGGCAGTAGCACCCGTTTGAATAAACCTCACATTGTCTATTCCCACTACATTGGAGTTAGTGCCATTACCTCCGCCATCAGTCACCCAATAGCGAAATGCTGCCCTGCCTGAAACGGTACCCGTAACGCCACTTACCGTTGCTGTGTACTCTGTCCAGGTTTGTGGATAGCCTGCTACGGTTAAACCCTGGTTAATTGTCAACAACACAGTGGTGAAGTCGCCCACTGAACCGGAAGTTGTACCTACGTTGGTACTTGCTCCATTGGTACTAATCCTCACTTCTATTCTATCTGGCCAGGTGGAGCCGGTTGCAGTTCTGGTGTAAAATTTAAATTGATCTCCATTCTTGAAGGAGGTTACCGGAGTAAATAACCAGTTACTGATGGTACCAACACCTGTGGTAGTAGTGCTTGACCATAATGCCATGTAGTAGCTATTGCCTCCCCCGTTATAAGCCGGGAAATTAGCAGAGGCACCTTGCTGCCATGGCTGAGGACCCAGTGGTTCACTGTTGTTTTGGGTTGCCCAGCCTGTTGGCAAGGCAGTTCCATCAAAGTTTTCTGTCCAAACGGTTAGATCGCCTAACGAGTTGGTAATAGAAAGCTGCTGGATAGCCCCGTTACATACTGATGCAGAAGTAGGAGTTACTGTCGCAATATAAGGCGTTACTGTAAGTGTTGCTGCATTTGATGGTGTTAAGCCCGAGCAGCCACCTCCTACAACCGCACGATATTGATAACCATTTAATGCAGCTGTAACTGGCGAAACAGTAAGTGTTGCGGTAGTTGTGCCAGAGTAAACGCCGGTATTCGTAAGATCATTCCATACACCTGTGGCAGATGTGCGATACTGCCACCTGAAACTGGGCAAAGAACCCGAGGTTGCTACGGTAAATGTAGCCGAGTTAGCCCCGCAAGCCGCTGATACATTCGCAGGATGCGTGGTAATCGTTACAGGTACGCAAGGTTGTATATCAACCAGGTATTCCTCTGTTTCTCCAAATCCCGATATCTCATCACAAGGGCTTGTTGGATCAGGATAAAAATTATAGGCAAGTCGCACACGCATTCCGGTAATACCCGTAGTTGCGTTCGCCGGAACCGGGTAGTTATTGCTTATTACAGGTGCTGCCAGGTTATCACCAATTCTGAAGGCTTCTGAAAGTTCATACAAACCATTCCTGTTATAGTCTACCCACATGGCTGCACCATCTGGCCATGTGCCTGGTGTTGTTACCGACACCGGATGAGTAACGCCAATATATAATGGGGTTGGAGGCAAAGATTTGTAATCTCCAAATCCATTTGGAGAACATGAACTGGCATTATTCAACGTACTGATGGTAAATCTTGTGATCACATCATCATCTGTACAGTCATCTGGAGGTGGTATACAATAGCATGTGAGGAAAGGGTTTTGGGTTAGTTGTAAACTAGAAGAGGTTCCCACGTTACCATTGCACGACGTTACCACAAGGTGGAAGTAGGTGGCTGTTGAAATGGTAGTAGTTAGAGTGGGATTGTTGGCCCCTGCAATATTTGTCCAGGTAACACCATCAGGTGATGACTGCCATTGATAAGTGCCCGGTGCCGAGTTGGGATTTTGAACAGACAGCGTGAAAGCGGTTCCCACGCAGAACCCGGTTCCGCTGCTGGAAATAGTGTTGCCAGGGACCGGTGTGCCGGTTCCCGCAGGACATGGAACAATGTTAACGGTGTAATCTTCTACCTGGCCATAGCTGCTGTTTCCGCATGGCGTAGAATTAGGCCCCAGGCTTGTATCGTGCAGCCTTACCCTCATACCCGTTGTTCCTAATAGAGCGGTAGCAGGAATAGTGATGCTACCTGTATGCGGTCCAACTCCTAGTGCTGATGTAAATACAAGTTCGCCTGCATCCGCAAAACTGCCATTTTGGTTTAGATCGATCCAGACTAATACCTGGTCAGCGGCAAATGCATTCGAAATTGAAACGGAGATTGGCATAGCAGCCGACCTGATTGCATTTGTAGAAATTGCTGAGAAGTTTTCGTAACCCGCTGTGGAGCTCGAATTATTGTTGATGGTGCCATAAGTAACATTTGAAATTTTCTCAAATGTCATATCCGGGGAGCCTGCTGCGCAATAACAAAGATAGAAAGGATTCAGACTCACTTGCACCGGTGTGGATGTTCCACTGTTAGCACCACAAGTTACAACAGCTTGAAACCATGTATTAGCTGTAATGCTGGTTGAGTATGTAGGAGCGTTCGTACCCACATTGGTCCAGGGACCTGTGGCTGAAGGCCCGGACTGCCATTGATAGGTAGCACCGCTGCCCGTAGAGTTTTGAAGCGAAAGGTTTACAGTGGCGCCAGCACAAGCCGAACTTACAGAGCTGATGGTATTGCCAGGAGTTGGTGTACCACTGCAGGCCGTGTTAGGAAGCACGTTCACTGTATAGTCTTCTATTTCACCAAACGTATAGCTGGTACAACCGTTCCAGTTATCGGCAGGTGCTGCGGAACCCCACACCACGGCAACTCTCATCCGGGTAGGCCCGGTGAGCGCACCTGCTGGAACATTGATGGGTGCAGTATGCGGGCCTGCAGCGCCGGTGTTTCCCACAACAAGATACCGCTCAGTGGCAAGGTCCCACACTTCATTATGATTCCAATCAATAAAAGCCCAAACATAATCCCCGCCATCTGGGTCAATGGTTACACTGATACTTGTTAGCTGGCCCTGGGTTACAGTTGCCACCTGGGAAGTGTAATCCTTTGGAGCTCCTGCACCGCCCCCTGTTGAATTATTGATTCCAGCGTAAGTAACATTCGTGATAAAT
>CBFGLL010000155.1:0-6054 GCA_965649585.1 uncultured Chitinophagaceae bacterium
CTTTTGTTTACAAAGGTTTTCAACATCATTCCAAGATGGCCCTGCGGGCCGCCAAATGCAGTAACGCTGTACCACAGCACAGCTTTCAAAAATGGAATATGGCGCAGTAAAGTCAAAGTAAAAATAAAGCCATTCAAATTGAATGGCTTTAAAAGTAATTATTTTTTTAATCCTATCTCTATTAGTCGCTCATCGAGATATTCACCTGCAGTAGCATCTTCATAAGCAAGCGGATGTTGATCATCCACACAACTATCCAGGCATTTCAAACTCATGCTGCCTTTTGGATGTAAAAAAAACGGTATCGAAAAACGGCTCGTATGCCAGAGTTCCTCTTTTGGATTTACCACCCTATGTGTAGTACTTCTTAATTTATTATTGGTAAGGCGCTGCAACATATCCCCCACGTTCACCACAATTTGCTCAGGCAAGGAAGTAACAGGAACCCAGTCATTTTGTTTCGTCAATATTTCCAAACCATCTGCAGAAGCTCCCACCAGTAATGTGATGAGGTTAATATCTTCATGTTGCTCTGCCCTGATCGCCGACTTCGGTTTTTCTGTGATAGGGGGATAATGAATGGCCCTGAGGATAGAGTTGCCTTGCCGCACATACTTATCAAAATAATGTTCTTCCAGCCCCAGGTATAACGCAATAGCCTGCAGCATAGCTGTACCTGATTTTTCAAAAGCCCTGTAAGCCTCTTCAAATGTGGGGTTGAAGGCTTGAATCTCACTCACCTGCACATTTTCCGGATACTCCCTTTCAAAACCGGAACGATCTACCTGGCCATACTGAAAGAATTCTTTTAGGTCTGGTGCATCGCTACCTTTCGCATGTTCTTTTCCGAAACTGGTATAACCCCTCTGACCAGCCATGCCGGCAATTTCATAATGCTTCTTTTGTTCCAGGGGGAGAGAAAAGAATTCCTGCACATAACGATACAGGTTCTCTATTAACGCATCGGGTATTCCATGATTTTTTACAGCCACAAATCCTACTTCTTCATATGCTTTGCCAAGTTCTTCCACAAAAGCCAGTTTTCTTTTTTCATCGCCACTTAAAAATGCTGCAAGGTCAACAACGGGAATAGCCATATAAATTTATTTAAAGTAAAACGGGCGGCAAATTTAATGAACAACCTGCTATAAACCATAACGGGCACTTATCTCCAGCATCCTGTCAATTGGTTTTCGTGCAGCCAAACGCAATTCTTCTTCCATCAGTATTTCCGGCGTTTCATATTTTAAACACAGGTACAATTTTTCCAATGTGTTTAATTTCATATACGGGCAATCGTTGCAGGCGCAGGCATTATTAGGCGGAGCCGGGATAAATGTTTTGTGTGGACTTGCTTTTTCCATCTGGTGTAAAATGCCGCTCTCCGTTGCCACAATGTATTCCTGGCTGTCATCGGTTTGAGAATACTTCAATAAACCGGTGGTGCTGCCAATATAATCTGCAATTGCCAACACAGGTTCCTCGCATTCGGGATGTGCCAGTAATTTGGCCCGGGGATGCCTTATTTTCAATTTCGTGATCTTCTCCAGGCTGAAAATTTCATGAACCATGCAGGCGCCGTTCCACAACAGCATATTTCTGCCGGTAACTTTATTGATATACGCTCCCAGGTTTTTATCGGGTGCAAAAATGATCTTTTGATCTTCCGGCAAACTCTCCACTATCTTTTGTGCATTAGTGCTCGTACAAATAATATCACTCAATGCTTTCATGCCTGCACTGCAGTTAATATAAGTAATTACAATATGATCGGGATGTTTATCCTTAAAAGCCTTAAACAATGGAGGCGGGGCAGAGTCACTCAGTGAACAGCCGGCTTTAAGATCAGGAAGCAACACTTTTTTTGAAGGGTTTAAAATCTTAGCTGTTTCTGCCATAAAATGCACGCCGGCAAAAACAATAATATCGGCTTCCGTTTTAGCAGCATTTTGGGCCAGCCCCAAACTATCCCCGATATAATCTGCCACATCCTGTATATCCGGCTCCTGGTAATAGTGCGCCAGGATAACTGCATTTTTTTCTTTTTTTAATTTTTCCAATTCTGCAAACAAGTCGAGCGTTGGATCTATTTCAATATCGAGGAAGCCTTTTTCCAAAACTGATTGTTGCGTTATTTCACTGTGTATATCTACCATAATATTATTTAATACTATTTATTTAAATAAAGCCTTACTACTATTAGGGCTGTGGATTTGTGGGTAATCAATTTTCTGCGCCTCTTGGTAATATAAAATTATCGGTTTATCCCCTCTCTTCCACAGGTAATTAACAATATAAAATTGTGCGATAGATCTTCAACAATCAATACCCATCATCAATTAGCCGCTTTATTGTTGTAACAATATCAACAAGCGTTAATAATTAAAGGCGGGGAAAAAAAAACGAATCATTTTTTTTATTTTCCTGTGAATACTATCGGCACAAAATGCTGAAAAATGATCCGAAGCCTGTTGAAAGCACAATACTCCAAACTTTATTCCCCAATTACTCCCGCTGCAAAATTATAAAACCATCGGTTTTCAACAGGAAAAGCAATAAACTAACATGGCCTGTGGATAACACAATAAATGAAATTATACTCTCTCTTTATTATGTTTTTTCTTAATTCCCTGGAAGGCACGGTGCGTCTAAGTTGCCGTATCTTTTCCACAGCGTTTTTATTACCTGTTAATAATCTTTTTTCCCCTATTTTTGCCGTCCAAAATTAATTATATAGTCAAATGCAAATCATTCAAAGTATTCGTGACAAAGGGGCGCTTCTTACCGTTATCCTTATTGGTCTATGTATTATCGGTTTTATATTAATGGACTCCTCGCAAGGCGGTGGAGGCGGCTTATTTGGAGGCAGCTCTCAAACCGTTGGTAAAGTTAATGGTGAATCCATTGATATTAACCAGTTCACTGCAGCAATCACCAGGATGGAAGACCAGGAAATGCAAAGAACAGGTCAGCGCCCAAGTGGAGAAAGGATCAACCAGATCCGTGCACAGGTGTGGGAGCAAATGACTGCAGAAAAAATATTTTTAGAAGAAGCGGATAAATTAGGTATTGCACTTACCCCAAAAGAACTGAGTGCAACATTAATGAGTAATGATCCATCAAATCCATTAACGCAGGAGCAGGGAATTATGGATCCTACTACCGGCAAAATAGATATTGCCAAAGCACAGGAGGCACTTCGTAATATCAAAAAATTAAAAGGCGAACAAAAAGAAGCGGTAAATCAACAACTGATTGAGCCTATTAAAATTTCATCAGCAGTAACCAAGTATACAGGCATGCTGAATGCCAGCGCATACTATCCTACCTGGATGCAGGAAAAAGACAATGCCGATGCAAAAAACTTCGCCACTATTAGTTATGTATCTATCCCTTATACCGACATAAGCGATAGCACTATTAAAGTAACTGACGCAGATGTAAATGAGTACGTGAAAAAGAATGCCAACCTGTTTAAGCAGGAAGCCGGCCGCACAGTATCTTATATAGCTTTCAGCCAACTGCCAACGGCTGCCGACAGCGCTAAAGTAAAAGCAGAAGTGGAGCAATTAAAAGCGGCATTTGCAGCAGATACCAATAGTGCCGCATTTGTAGCACGTAACGCTTCGGTGATGGATTTCAGAGATGAGTTTTTGCCGAAAGCAAGAATTCAATCCAGCGCAACAGACAGCATTATCAAAAATCCGATTGGTGCAGTGTATGGCCCATATGTAGATGCTGATAATTTTGCTATTGCAAAAGTGATCGGAACAAAACTATTACCCGACAGCGTACAGGCAAGTCATATTCTTATCCCGGTAAATGATCCCCAAACCGGCCAACCGGTAAATACCGACTCTGCTGCTAAAAAAAGAGCCGATAGTTTATTGGCTGCAATAAAAGCAGGTGCTGATTTTGGTGCCCTTGCAAAACAGTTTTCTGTTGACGGCAGTAAAGACCAGGGCGGTGATCTTGGAACATTTGAATATGGAAGAATGGTTCCCGAATTCAATGAATTTACTTTTACAAAACCAGTGGGTTCTGTTGATGTGGTAAGAACACAGTTTGGATACCATGTAATAAAAGTTGTAAACCAAAAGAATTTTAACCCCGCATATAAAATTGCATTTGTTGCAAAACAAATTGTACCAAGCGAGGCCACTATCAATGCTGCCAGCCTGCAGGCTACAAAAGCAGCTGCACAGGGAAATGCCGCAGCGCTGGCAAAATATGCTGCTACCAACGGGCTCAGAATTGTTCAGTTACCAACCCTTATTAAAGAAAATGACTACAGTGTTGGTTCTATGACAGACGCTCGTCAACTGGTAAGGTGGGCATTCGAAAGCAAAAAAGGCGATGTGAGCGAGCCATTTAATATCGGCGACGACTTTGTGGTAGCATCTGTAGATAATGTATATAAAGAAGGATTGCAGGATGCCGCTACAGCACGCAGCGGAGCAGAAGCAATGATCCGCAAACAGAAAAAAGCGAAGATCATTATTGAGAAACTGGGCAAAACACCCACTTTACAATCTGCCGCTGCTGCTTATGGTAAACAAATTCAACAGGCAGGCGCAGACTCTTCCATTACTTTTAACTCGCAAATGATCAATGGCGTGGGTCTTGAACAAAAACTGATTGGCGCTGCCTTCAACAAAGATTTCCAGGCAAAACCAACACCAGCATTTGAAGGTACCACCGGTGTATTTGTGATGAAGGTAGAACATGTAGGAACCAAACCTGCAGATAGTCCGGAAGTAATGGCCCAGCAGGCAGCAGGAAGATTAAGTGCTATTCGCAGCCAGAACAACAACTGGTTCGAAGCGTTGAAAAAACAGGCGGATATTAAAGACAATCGCAGTAAATTTTTCTAAAAGCTGAATTATGCCGGTTATTCGGTGTAATTTTTCCATAAAACGAAACTTGATAAGCCCGTTGCTACACAGCATCGGGCTTTTTTAATTTAATTTTGCCCTATGAGCGAGCAGTTTGTAAATAAAGTGGCACAAAGTGGTATCATCACCGTTAACCTGGAAGATTATTATCCAAAGGAAGAGATCGTGCTGTTTGATATGAAGGATTACCTTTTTATGGGACTGATCTTAAAAGAAAAAGATTTCAGGGAGGCTTTGAAAAACCTGGAAACGACAGTTTATCAAAACAAAATAGTAGCACTCACCTGCAGTAACGATGCCATCATTCCTATGTGGGCCTATATGCTTGTTACAAGTTTATTGGCACCCGTAGCAAAACAGATCATCTTTGGGGATGCTGAAAATGCCGCACAAACCATTCTTTTAAAAAACCTGGAGGCAATTGACAAGGAAATTTTTAATGACCAAAGGATCGTTATCAAGGGTTGCGGGGAATTACCCATCAAAGAAGCGGCTTATATAGAAATTACCAGGCAGCTACGCCCACACGCCAAAAGCATCATGTATGGCGAACCTTGCAGCACAGTACCGGTATTTAAAAAGCCACTCGTTAAAAAAGATTAGAACCAGCCCCTTCTTCTAAAGATAATGAGCATGATGATCGGCATCACGAGCATGAGCCCCACGGCAATAAAAAAGCCGAAGGAATTATGAATCCAGGGCACTACGTCAAAATTCATCCCGAATATTCCGCCAATCACTGTTGCCGGAGCTAATAGGCAGGTAACGATCGCCATCACTTTCATTACCTCGTTGAGTTTTAAGTTTACATTACTCAAATAGAGATCCTGTAAGTTCATCATCATGTCACGATAGTTTTCCGCAAGGTCAGTGGCCTGCACAATATGATCGTACACATCCTTGAAATATTTTTCAGTGCGCTCCTCAATCAGTTCACTTTCGCTACGCAAAATGCCACCTACAAGTTCTCTCACCGGCGCAATATTCCTTTTAAGAACAATCATTTCTTTTCGCAGGTGGTTGATCTTTGCCAGGCTCCTGTTGTTGGGCTGTCTCACAATATCTTCTTCCAATATTTCAATTCTGTCCCCCAACTTTTCCATCACCAGGTAATAATTATCTACTATCAGGTCAATGAGGCTATAAAACAAAAAGTCGG
>CBFGLL010000156.1:0-6043 GCA_965649585.1 uncultured Chitinophagaceae bacterium
GCTGGTGTTGCCCGCCATGCTGCTTATTATTTTGATCACCAATGAGTACACGTATAAAACCAATCGTCAGAATATTATCGACGGGTGGAGCCGCCGGCAATTTATAGAAGTAAAAATTGCGCTGGGAATCATCTTCGCACTTGTATCAACTGTAATGGTGATCATCACCGCATTGATATTTGGATTTGCTACAGGCGAAAGTTTTTCGATGAACAAATTTGAATCGGTATTTTACTTTCTGCTGAAAGCAGTGAGTTATAATATGGTGGCAGTGCTATTTTCTGTGCTGCTGCGCCGCACGGGTTTTGCCATCGGCTTATTTTTTATTTACATGGGCGCAGAAAATATTATTGCGCAGCTGCTTGATTTCTGGAGCATGTACCTGCGTGCAAAAAATAAGATCGACCTCGGCAGCATGGGCGACTATTTACCCATGAACTCCTCTGATGGCCTGTTAAGTTTCCCGGATAATCCATTAAAATCAATGGCAAAATCTGCAATGCCTACAGAATATACCTGGATCATTTTATCGCTGGCGCTAGCCTACCTGGTGCTGTTTGTATGGTGGAGCCGGCGAAAAGTTATTCGTGCGGATTTGTAACAAGTGCATTCACCACTGCTTCCCCCGATGGGTAAATAAAGCTGAATCCAAAAGATTTTGCAAGGCTGCAACTGACGGTAGCACTTTTGGTAATTTCTATACTTTTTTCGCCCAATATCCACCGGAGGAAAAAACCAGGCACACTCATCGGTATGTAAAAGGATTTTTTTATTGCCTGTGCATATGCCAGTACCAGCCAGCTTAAGGGAACCGGCTGCGGTGCCACGGCATTAATGCTTCCTTTCATTTCATTATTTTCAATAGCAAATACTATTAACCTGTTGAGATCCCGGATGTGGATCCAGCTCAGCACCTGCTTTCCGCCACCCGGCAGTGCTGCGATGCCCCATTGCATTGCTGCTTTAATGGGTTCCATAAATCCACCGAGATTGCTTAATACCAAACCAAAACGCAGCTTCACCAGTCTAATGCCCATGGCTTCTGCAGGTTCTATATGCTGTTCCCACTGCTTACATACCTGCCCAAGAAAACCCGGATCGGCAGGGTCATCTTCGGTGAAAGCTTTGCCTTCAACTGCATCTGGGCCATACCAACCGATGGCCGATGCGCTCACAATGGTTTTAACTTTGTGAACGTTAGCAGAAAGTGCTTTCAGTAACAGGTCAGATGATTTTGTCCTGCTTTCCAAAATTTCCTGCTTTCTTTTTTTTGTCCATCGTTTTTCAAAAACCGAAGCCCCCGCCAGGTGAACAATATGGTCGGCCATAAGCAGGGCATCCGCATCAATCGTTTGTTTTTTTACGTCCCATAAAGCATACTGCACGCCTGCTATCTTTTTTGCTGGAATGGAGCGACCCATTATGATCACGGCATACTCTTTCTGAAGCAGCCATTTACAAAGGGCGGTACCCACAAGACCCGATCCACCAGTAATTAATATGGTACTCATAAAAAATAAATAGTTTTTGCGATACAACTTTTTTTCCTGCTCCCTTGTCTTTAATTTGAGAAACCGGGCTTTCCGTTTGAAAAGCCGTATTTTTATTTAGCTTGAAACATTTATAAAAATTATTTAAAATAGCTTTTTTTATCCAGATGGCAGGAATTTTCAGTGACCTTTGCGGCTGAAATCATCCGTTGCCGGGCGCAGATCATCTAAACCACTTTTCATGAAAAAAATCGCCATCCTTTTTCTTTTCTGTTGCAGCTCTTCCTTCAATATATCAGCGCAAAATATTTCCTATTCACCACTCCACAACAATGAAGGTGTGAGGGATGTAAGTTTCGAAATCCTGGGAAAGGTAGGCGCTAATTATTTAATTTTTAAAAATATTGGCTGGAGAAGCATCCTGCAGGTATTGGATGAAAAAATGAATGAAAAAAGTAATGAGCGCCTCAAGTTCATGCCCGACAAAGTTTTGAACGTGGATTTCATTACCTATCCCGATCATTTTTTTATGATCTATCAATACAGCAGGCAAAATGTGCTGTATAGCGATGTGGCAAAGTTTGACGGGAACGGTAAAAAACTGCTAGGCCCTATAACCATTGACACTACTAGAATGGGCCTTCGCAATCCCAATGGAGTGTATAACCTGGTATATAGTGAAGACAAGAAAAAAGTGCTGCTGTATAAAATGATTGAAAGAGATGGGAAGCTTAACTTAATGACTAAGTTATTTGATGAAAATTTTCGCCTGCTCGATAGTACCCGCAGCCTCTTTAATTACAACGATCGCAAAGAAGTGTACAGCCCTTTCCAGGTGGCCAATGATGGTAATTTCTTCTTTCTGAGAGAAAAAAAAGCAGGACGCAGGGAGAATATCAACGAGGTGGAAGTGTTTGACCGCAAACCCAATGCGGCTGACTTTGTGATCACTCCCATCAATATGCAGAAGGTATATGTGGACGAGGCCAGTATTAAAATTGACAACCTCAACAATAACTTTATCGTAAACTCGCTGTACTACCCCGAAAGAAAAACCTCCAGTATCGCCGGCCTGTTTACAGCTGTAATTAACAGGGACGACTACCTCGTGCATACGTACATCAACCCTTTCAACGATTCATTACGTTCGATAATGGCCCAAAACAGCCAGTTTAGGTTTGCTTTCGATAACCTGTTCCTTAAAAACATTTATGTAAAAAAAGACGGTAGCTTTTTACTGATTGCTGAAGACTTTTCTTCACAAAACCTGGGTGGAGGCTTTGGTCCCTGGAACCGCTGGGATTACTTGTATGCCAACCCATACTCCATGTACGACTATGGATATATGTACAGCCCCTATTATCGATACAATAGGTACAATAGCTTCAATACGATGCGCACCACCAGGTTTTATTACGACAAAATACTTGTACTCAACATCGATAAAAACCTGAAACTCGATTGGAGTAATGTGATCTTAAAAGAACAGGTGGCAGATGATGACGACAGCTATCTCTCCTTTGGCAGTATGAATGCCGGTGCAGAGATCAACTTTTTATTTATAGAAAGAAATAAAAATGCGCAGATCGTAAATAATCATAGTATCACCTCCTACGGCAACCAGATAAGGTACCCTACCATTAAAAGCCGGGAAGCGGGTTACCAGTTTATGCCCCGCATGCTGAAACAGGTAGCTGCAAAATCTATCATTATGCCAGCTGTGCTAAGGGGCAATATCGTTTTTGCTAAAATGGATTTTCAGTAACCGGGAGCTAAAGTTTTTTAATTAAGATGAATTGCTGATTTTTGTAAGGTTAAACCCATTAGAAAAACTTAACCCTTACAAGTGACGGGTATTTTTAAAGCCAACAGCCCCAACAATAATTTTTTGCTGTTCATTTATGCGCTGTTGTTAAAGCTGCCTCTATTCCTGTTTCCCAAACCAGCGTTGTTGCAATCGGCCGATGGTTTACTGTACAAGGGGCTGGTGCGTATGGCAGAAACCAATATCGGTACTCCCGTATTGGTAAATATCCTCGCATTTTTGCTGATGTATGCGCAAGCGGTTTTCTTAAATAAGATGGTGAATGATCACCGCATGCTGCAAAGGCCCAATTACCTCACAGGCATGAGTTACCTGCTGCTCACATCGGTATTCAATGAATGGTTTGTATTTTCTTCTGCGCTGGTAGCGGCCACATTGTTAATATGGGTGTGGGCCAAATTGTGCAGCCTTCACAACCAACCTTCACCCAAAACCACCATCTACAACATTGGATTAGCGATTGGTGTTGCCGCTTTTTTCTACCAGCCGGCGATTGTATTTGTGCTTTTATTCATCGTAGGCATGGCTTCTACCCGCCCCTTCCGTATTAATGAATGGATGCTTGGGCTGCTGGGCCTGCTTACCTGCTTCTACTTTTTTGCGGTTTGGTTGTTTCTCTCGGGTGGATGGGCTTCCTTTAAACTGCCCATATATGAAATTGCATTACCTCCTTTTCAAAAAACCTGGCTCAACATATTAACCCTCATCCTGGTGGGCCTGGCAGCAGTTTTGGGCTTTTATTTCGCTCAGCGCAATATGCGCCGGCAGATAGTGCAGACCCGCAAAAGCTGGTTCCTCCTCTATTTTTACGTGTTTGTAGCGTCGTTACTGCCATTTGTTAATGCAGAAAGTTTTAATAACTGGATTCTTACAGCGGTACCCCTGGCGGTTTTAATAGCTTCCTCTTTATTTTACCCCGATAAAAAATGGGTTCCATTGTTTATTCATTGGTCAATGGTGGTTATTTATATTGCAATCGCTTTTTACTTTCGGTAAAATCACCAGCAGGTCGTACTTTTGCGGCATCAAAAACGATATTTCTATGAAATTTGGTGTGGTTGTTTTTCCCGGCTCCAATTGCGACAGAGACATGATAGATGCCTTAAAAAATGACATGAAACAGGAAGTAGTTCCGTTATGGCATAAGGACAAAGACCTGAGCATGTTTTCCACCGAAGATTGTATAGTGCTACCAGGCGGTTTCAGCTACGGGGATTACCTGCGTTGCGGGGCCATTGCCCGTTTTAGCCCAATGATGCAAAGCGTGATTGAATTTGCCAATAAGGGCGGAAAAGTATTGGGGGTTTGCAATGGTTTCCAGATACTCTGCGAAAGTGGATTGTTACCCGGCGTATTATTGCGCAATGCCAACCAAAAATTCATTTGCAAAAACGTTTTTATTAAAACACAGGATGGAGATGCACTTAAAATACCGATTGCCCATGGAGAAGGAAGGTATTTTGCCAGCGAAGAAGTTTTAGCAGATCTCAACAAAAACAACCAGGTTATTTACCGTTATTGTAATCCATCCGGCACTTTCGATGATAGCAGCAACCCCAATGGCACTATGGATAATATTGCAGGCATCTGCAACGCAAACCGCAATGTATTTGGTATGATGCCGCACCCGGAAAGAGCCTGCAGTGGGGATCTTCAAAATACCGATGGCAAAGAGGTGTTTAAACAGCTTTTTGGCCTTTCTTAAATTATTAACATGCTTTTACGGTAGTGGCATTATAGGTAACGTAAATTTGCAGTTGTAATAAAACAGGAACCAGATGATCAAAAAAATTACCTTTTCAATCCTAAGTTTATTTTTTGTAGCAAGCGCTGCTTTTGCGCAGATAGAGAACCCGGTGAAATGGAGCTATACCAGCAAAAAAATAAACGATAAAGAATACGAAGTTTATATCACCGCTACTATAGATCCCAAGTGGCACTTGTATGCGCAGGATGCCGGCGAGGGACCCGAACCAACCTCGGTAAAGTTTTCTGGTAACCCACTGGTTAAATTAGATGGCAAAACAAAAGAACAGGGGACCCTGGAAAAAGAATACGATAAAAACTTTGGCTCGGTGCTCAAGTTCTACAGCAATAAAGTGAGTTTTGTTCAAAAAGTAAAGCTGAAGTCAAATGTGGCAACCGTAGTAAAAGGAACAGTGAATTACATGGTGTGCAACGACAGGAAATGTTTGCCTCCTAAAGAAATTCCTTTCAGTGTGAAACTTGGCGGCAAATAAAAATTGTTTAAAAATTATCAGTATCCCGATTGTAGTCGGGATTTTTTTTAGATATCGATGACCATGCGCATTCTATCCATTTTAACTGCATTTATTTTACTTTGTTTCAGTAGTACTGCCCAGGACAGCAGCAATATTATTCAATGGACCGGGACTTCTCAAAAAGTTGCAGACAAAAAATTTGATATCATACTTAAAGGCCAGATCAACAAAGGCTGGCATTTATATGCAAGGCCGGATGTGGGTGTGGGGCTCACAGGTTTGGTGGCGAATGTAAAAGAGACTTCTGTAAATGCAGATACCCTTTCTATTGTCAGCGCCCTTTCTCCAATTACTGACCTTATTTTCGACAATACGGTACAGCAGGTAGCCACCAGTGCTGTAGAAATAAAATTGCCGGTGAATGTTGGCGATACCATCCCTTCTACGGTGCGGCTACAGCTCATTTATGAAGTGGCAAAGGGCCAGGATAGTTTTTTGATGGAAGA
>CBFGLL010000157.1:0-6033 GCA_965649585.1 uncultured Chitinophagaceae bacterium
AACCAATTCACCATGAAACAGCGCAGGAGTTTTTTACTGCCTTAAATGATGCTGGCGAACTTGAACAAAAAGAAACCGAACAATATTATGATGAAGAAGCCAAAACATTTTTGGCTGACAGGTATATCATAGGTACCTGCCCGGTATGCAGCAATGATAGTGCTTATGGCGATCAGTGCGAAAAGTGCGGCACATCGCTGAGCCCGGAACAATTAATAAATCCACGAAGCACCCTGAGTGGAAATGCGCCGGTAAAAAAATCTACTACGCACTGGTACCTTCCCTTAAACAAACATGAAGATTTTTTGCGGGAATGGATATTGAAGGATCATAAGGACGATTGGAAAACAAATGTGGTAGGGCAGTGTAAAGGATGGATAGAAGCGGGTTTGCAGCCACGGGCCGTGACGAGAGATTTGGATTGGGGTGTCTCTTTGCCGCCGGCTTTAGCCGGCGGGCAAGGTAAAGTGTTGTATGTATGGTTTGATGCGCCGATCGGGTATATTAGTGCAACCAAACAATGGGCAATCGATAACGGAAAAGACTGGAAATCTTACTGGCAGGACAAAGAGACTAAGCTGGTTCATTTTATCGGCAAGGATAATATCGTTTTTCATTGTATCATTTTTCCCGTGATGTTGAAGTTGCATGGAAATATTTTGCCTGATAATGTTCCGAGTAATGAGTTCATGAACCTGGAAGGAGACAAGATGAGTACCAGCAGGGGATGGAGTATAGAGATGGACGACTATATCAACGATTTTGTGAAGAAAGAAAATGGCGGCGACCAGATGGTGGATGCATTACGTTATTATCTTACCAATATCGCCCCGGAAACAAAAGACAGCGAGTTTACCTGGAAGGGCTTCCAGGAAGCGGTGAACAGTGATATAGTTGGTAAGTTTGGAAATTTTGTGAACCGCACATTTGTGTTGATGCATAAATTATGTGGAGGCAAAGTGCCAGCCTTTCATGCAGACATCAAAGATGCGGAGGATAATGCGATGAGTGCTGCCATTGCCGCTGCAAAGGCTTCGGTGGAAAAAAATATTGAAGAGTATAAGTTCAGGGATGCATTGTTTGAAGTGATCATGCTGAGTGATGCTGCCAATAAATACATGCAGAAAAAGGAACCATGGATCGTAGCAAAACAAACCGGCGAAGACGGCAAACCAACTCCGGAAGCTCAAAAGCATATCGATAACTGTTTACATATCTGTTTACAAACGACAGCCAACCTGGCGATATTGATCAACCCATTTTTACCTTTTGCAGCAAAAAAAATGTGCCATATGATGAAAGTGGTAGAAAAGATGCTGTATTGGGAAAACGCCGGTAAACAAAATCTGTTAAGCGTGGGTTATAGCCTGCGTGCGCCGGAATTGTTATTCCGTAAAATAGATGATAGCGAAGTAGCAGCGCAGGTAGAAAAATTAAAATTAAAAAGTGAACAACTGAAAATGGATAACGAGGTAAAACAAGAAACGCCTGCAGCTAAAGAAGTGGCTGTAAAGGACACGATTCAGTTTGATGATTTTGCAAAGGTTGATTTAAAGGTGGGTACCATCATTTCAGCAGAGAAAGTAGAAAAGGCTGATAAGTTGCTGAAGTTGGAAGTGGATCTTGGTTTTGAAAAAAGAACCATTGTAAGTGGAATCGCTTTGCATTTCGATCCTGCTGCTATCGTGGGGAAACAAGTTACTGTAGTTACTAATCTTGCTCCACGCAAAATGCGTGGAATAGAAAGTAATGGAATGATATTAATGGCGGAAGATGCCGATGGCAAATTACAATTTGTAAATCCTGATGTGGAAGTGCAGAATGGAAGTGGCGTGAGCTAAATTTTTAGAACCACAAAGGCACTAAGCCACGAAGAAATCCTTTGTGAAACTTGGTGTCTTTGTGTCTTAGTGGTTCACCTAACTGATATGTTCTAAAACTATATTCTTTACATCACTCAACGCAATTCTTTCCTGCCGCATGTCATCCCTGTACCGAATCGTTACTGTATTATCTTCTTTTGTTTGATGATCGATCGTAACACAAAAAGGAGTACCAATAGCATCCATCCTCCGGTAACGCTTACCAATAGCATCTTTCTCTTCATAAAAGCACATAAAACTTCCCTTGCAATCGTCCATTAGCTGACGGGCAATTTCTGGTAATCCATCTTTTTTTACCAATGGTAAAATAGCAAGTTTGGTTGGAGCGATCTTAGCAGGAATACGCATCACTACACGGCTGTCTTCTGTGCCATCTTCTTTATTCCATTTTTCTTCTGCATAAGAAAGACTGATAACAGTAAGGAACAAACGATCAAGACCTACAGAAGTTTCTACAACGTAAGGGGTGTAGTTACCGTACGGTTTATTTGTTTCAGGATCTATGTCGTTATCGAAATACTGTATTTTCTTCTTGCTAAATTTAGCATGTTGTGTAAGATCAAAATCGGTGCGGCTATGGATACCTTCTAGTTCTTTCCAGCCAAAAGGGAATTCAAATTCAATATCCAATGCAGCATCTGCATAATGTGCCAGCTTTATATGGTCGTGAAAACGTAGTTTGGCTGCAGGGATACCAATGCTCTCATGCCACGCTTTCCTTGCATTTTTCCAGAAATTATACCATTCCATTTGTGTGCCAGGGCGAACAAAGAATTGCATTTCCATTTGTTCAAACTCACGCATGCGGAAGATGAATTGCCGTGCCACGATCTCGTTACGAAATGCTTTACCGGTTTGTGCAATACCAAAAGGAATTTTCATCCTGCCGGTTTTCTGCACATTCAAAAAGTTTACAAAAATACCTTGCGCTGTTTCGGGGCGCAGGTACACCATGTTATCATCCGGGTTGTCGCTGGCTACCGCACCAAACTCAGTTTTGAACATGAGATTGAACTGGCGCACATCTGTCCAGTTGCAGGTTTTACTGATGGAACATTTTATATTATTTTCTTCGATCAATGTTTTTAAACCTGCAAAATCATCTTTTGCTAATAGTTCATCCATTGATTTCAGCAAAGCAAATTCTTCTTCCTTTTTGCCTTCTGTTGCCAGTTGTTCGGCATGGGCTTCTATCAAATGATCCACACGATAACGTTTGTTGCTATCCTTGTTGTCGATCATGGGGTCGCTGAAATTATCCACGTGACCGCTGGCCTTCCAAACGGTGGGGTGCATAAAAATGGCCGCATCAATACCCACGATATTCTCGTGCATCTGGGTCATGCTTTTCCACCATTCGTCTCTTAGATTTTTTTTGAGTTGTGCGCCGAGCTGGCCATAATCATATACAGCACTCAGGCCATCATATAGTTCTGATGACTGAAATATATAACCGTATTCTTTACAATGTGAAATAAGTTCCTGGAAGTTGTTCGCTTCGTTTGCCATAGGGCGCAAAGATAATGGATTGCAGGATTTTATGCGCCCGTGATGGTCTTGGCGAATTTATCCGCCCACAGGGCTTGCAGCCGCAGTCGGGGTTAAAGGCAATAAAATCGTATAGGCTTTGCCGCTCCGGTTTGGCAGGCTCGAACTCCTAATCCACGGATTGAGCCAGCGCAACATTTTATAATTGGTACCGTTGGCTTTTGCAAAACTTACAAGGTTCGGAATTGGTTTGTTTACCACAGTATCTCTTGCCTGTATAGGCTCATAGGCATGTTCTCCATCCACCACAAAGCCGGTTTCGGCAGGGTTTTCTAAAATGTATTTTAGCGCCATGATCCTAAAAATATATTTCATGGTTTCATCCGGTAAAAAAAGATCGTAGTAGTTGTATGTGCCTTGTTGTGTTGCCCGGCTGTTGTAACCACCCATGCCGCAATTATACGAGGCTGCAGCAGCAGTCCAGTTGCCAAATTTTGCGTAGGCCTGTTTCAAATAGATGATGGCTGCATCAGTTGATTTTAAAGGATGGTATCTTTCATCTACAAAACTGTTTACTTCCAGCCCGTAGGAGGGAGCAGTTGCCCTCATAAACTGCCAGAAACCACTGGCACCTGCTTTTGATACCAGGTTTTGAAGGGCGCTTTCTGCTATGCATAAATATTTAAAGTCTTCTGGTATGTTGGCAGCTTTTAATTTCTGGGTAATAGCTGGCAGCCATCGGCTCGATAATTTTACAATATATAAATTACTGCCCTGCAGGTAGGTGTTGATCAACAATTCCCTGTCAAATCTTTCTCTCACGTCTTGCACTTCCAGTGGAATTCTTTCACCAAACAAAGTGTAGCTGTCGGGAATCTTGATAAGCAGGGGGCTTCGGTTTTCAGCTGGAATGCTTGCATGCGTATTCTGCAATCCCTGTGCGGCGGCAAGCAAGGGCGAAATGGATAATAGGAACAATATTAATTTCATAAGGATCATTATTTAGGTGCGATAATCGTTTTCCAATGAAATAGGTACTACAAATACTTTACCTAAATTTGCATTATTAAAAAAGCCATCGGTCTCACCAATGGCTTTTCTATAGTGTTAAAGGAGGAGTTTTTTAGCTACATCCGAGGCTGTTTCCACAATTCAAACATTTATAACAGGTACCGCTGCGAACAGTAATATGTCCACAAACATTACAGGCTGGAGCGTCGCCCTGCATATTTTTAGCGGCTTTGTTTACTGCATCCATTCCGGCAACTGCTTTTGTGGCAGGAGCTTTCTCTGTAGATGCAGCAGAATTTACTACCCTTACTTCACTGAGCTCTGGTTTGCGTTCGCCAATAGTAGGAGTTGATTCATCCCAGGGTTCGGTTCCTGTATTTCCAACCTCTGGCTTGTCGAGCACATGAACAAGGTCAGTACGGCCAAGATATTCATATGCAAGGGAGCGGAACATAAAGTCAATAATCGAAGTGGTGGTTTTGATATTGGGATGCTCTACCATTCCGGCAGGTTCAAAGCGGGTGAATACAAATTTTTCTACAAATTCTTCAAGAGGTACACCATATTGTAAACCGATAGAAACAGCAATTGCAAAGCAGTTGAGCATGCTACGCATGGTGGCGCCTTCTTTTGCCATATCAATGAATATTTCGCCCAGTGTTCCATCATTATATTCGCCGGTGCGCACAAAGATGGCCTGCCCATTGATCTTTGCTTTTTGCGTAAAGCCCCTGCGCTTGGCCGGCAATGCCCTGCGCTCAACAATCATCGCCAATTGACGTTTTAATGCAGTATCGGCGCTGGATTGTACACGTTTGTTCACTTCTTCCAGCAAATCCTCAATGGTAAGCTTTGCCATATCAACGATGCCGGTGCTTGCTGCAGTTTCTGCTGCCAGTTCTGCTTCATTTGATGGGGATGCTTTTTTCTTTTTATCAGATTTGTTGCTGAGCGGCTGGCTGAGTTTGCTGCCGTCTCTATACAATGCACATGCTTTTAAACCAAGCTCCCAACTTAACCTGTAGGAATCCGCAATCTCTTCAACAGATGCTTCATTTGGCAGGTTGATCGTTTTGCTTATAGCACCGCTTAAAAAGGGTTGTGCTGCCGCCATCATCCTGATGTGGCCATGTGCATGAATATATCTTTCGCCTATCTGGCCGCATTTATTGGCACAATCAAAAACCGGCAGATGTTCTTCCTTCAAATAAGGAGCTCCTTCCACCGTCATGGTACCGCATACGTACACGTTGGCGGCCTCAATTTGTTCATCGTTGAATCCTAATGCTTCCAGCAAACTCCATTCAAAATTATTATACTGTTCTGGTTTAAAGCCCAGGCGTAGCATACAGGCTTCGCCAAGTGTAAATACATTGAATACAAATCCGATTTCAAAAGCACTTGCCATAGCGGCATTCAGCTTTTCAATTTCATGCGGTAAAAATCCTTTTTCACTTAATGATATTTCGTTGATATGCGGGGCACCTTTTAAAGTGGCGTGGCCTTTCGCATAGTTCACGATCTCGTTCAGCTGTTTTTCGCTGTAGCCTAAATTGCGTAATGCCTGCGGCACGCTCTGGTTGATGATCTTGAAATAACCACCACCGCTCAGCTTTTTAAATTTCACTAAAGCAAAATCTGGTTCAACACC
>CBFGLL010000158.1:0-5990 GCA_965649585.1 uncultured Chitinophagaceae bacterium
GTGTGGCGGCCGAAATTGGCCGGCGTTTACGTTTTTTGGCAGTAAGCCCGGATGGCAGATTGTTCGCCACCGATATGCTCAATACTTCTGATAATAAAAAAGGCAGCGTGCTGATTTTCGAAAATTGGGACGACAGCCTGCGGAAGTTCAACACGATTACTCAATACCTGGATGATCTCCACAACCCAAACCAGGTAGCATTTTCCAAGGATCATATCTATGTTGCAGAAACGGGTAAACTCCGCCGCTTTGTGTATAAAGCCGGCGACCGCCAACCAGCAGATACAGGACAAACTATTGCAACTTTTCCTGATTACGGATTGAGCTACAAATATGGAGGATGGCACCTCACCCGCAGCCTGGCATTTAAAAACGATAAACTGTATGTAAGTGTTGGGAGCAGCTGCAATGCCTGCATTGAAAAAGAAGAAGTGCGGGCCGCCGTATTGGAAATGAACCCGGATGGATCGGACGCTCAGATATTTGCAAGGGGATTGAGAAACAGTGTAGGCATAAAATGGATCGGCAATCAACTTTGGGGATCAGGTATGGGCCGGGACCTTATAGGCCCAGACAAACCAGAAGACCCTTTTCAATTGATAGAAAGAAATGGCTATTATGGCTGGCCTTTCTATTACCAGTACCGTCAAAAGATTTATGCTGATGACCAATTCAAAGATTCTGTGAAAGCAGCGTGGGTGAAAGAACCGCCAGTTGCATTCCTTGGCTTCAAAGCCCACAGCGCACCGCTGGGTTTTGAATACTTTAAAGATTTTAATGACCCTCTACTCCGCAACTCGGTATTAGTTTGTTTACATGGAAGTACAACGGTTTCGAGGCAGAGAGGAAATTCAATTGTTCGCCTTGAAAAAAACAATCGTTATACCGAAGTAGTGACAGGTTTTCTTACCGGCGAAACAGAAGCCGGGCGCCATGGCCGGCCCTGCGATATATTGATGACCAGTGATCATTCCTTTTTTTTCACCGATGATAAAAACGGGGTATTGTATTATGTGTGGAAATAAATTTTTTGTCTCCAAACTCCGAATTCGATAAGAACTACAATCCACACAAACTCCATTTGAACCATTGAACCATTGAACATTTGAACCCAAACTCTATACTCCAAACTGCCTCAGGTGATGATCGAGGTGTTTGTACATAGCCATGCCCCACTGATCTTTTGTAAAAGCCCCAAATAGCGGGTGAGGATAATTGCCAATGTTATTGATATTACTGCTATGGAATCGCTTTATATAACCCAGCAGCCTTTCTTTTTCTGCATCAAAAACTCTTTTGTCTTTTATAATAAAATTTGGGGCCGTGGGCAGTCCTTGTTTCCATGGCGCATCATCGTATAATTTGCTTTTAAATGCCCATCCGATCATTTTTCCAAGCAGCGAAAGTTTTAAAGGTTTTTCGGTAAGGGGTACCTTAAATGCTTCGCAACAATGAGCCAGCATCTGGGCCACTTCCATCTTGCCCCATTTACGTTGAGAGTGAAGTGATAAATTGTTGATGCGGTTTATCACCGCTGCATGCACTGAATCGTTCAGTAAACTATCCATTGTTATTTATTCTTAGTTATTTGCTTTAAATATTCCTCTGCAATGGGCAAGTCCTCCGGCATATCGATTTTTACACTCGATTCATTTGTTTCAATCATCCTGATCTTATAACCATTTTCCAGGTAGCGCAGTTGTTCCAGCTTTTCTATTTGTTCCAGCTTTGATAATGGCCATCGAGTGAATTGCATCAGGATATCTTTTCGATACGCATACACCCCGATATGTTCAAAATAATCAACATTAATATTGGCATCCCTCTGAAAAGGTATGGAAGCACGGCTGAAAAACAGGGCATCGTTGTTTTTATCAACCACCACTTTCACATAATTAGGATTATTCACCAATGATGAATCGGTAAATTTTTTCATTAGAGAACCCAATTGTACACTCGCATCATCAAAAGCATTTAATAACTGTCGCAATGGTTCTTTTTTTACAAAAGGTTCGTCGCCCTGCACATTTAAAATTACATCCACGTCCATATCGGCCACCGCTTCAGCAATACGGTCACTGCCGCTTTCATGTTCTTTAGTGCTCATGATAGCTTTGCCTCCGTTCTGGCTAATTTCATCAAAAATAATTTGATGATCTGTTACAACATACACCTCGTCAAAAAGACCAGTTGCAAGCACATTATCATAGGTATGCCTGATCACACTCTTGTCTCCCAGCTTTTGCATCAGCTTGAAGGGAAAACGAGTGGCAGCATAGCGAGCCGGTATCATAGCTATCTTGATCATAATGTTAGAGAACGCAAGTTACTAAAGCAAATCTTTTGATAGGTCCTCGTCTGACGGAACAGGTAAGTCGTCCGTTTCGTTACCGCAGTTTTTACACACATATACCTGTTTCAAGTCAGGGTTTACGGAGATGAATCGTTGAAGAAAAGCCATAAGAGAACTTACAGCTTCCGGCTTTTCTACGAGGTAAATTTCATTTGATGCGCATTTGGGGCACTTTGCAGACTTTCGGTATTCCTCATCAAATTCGATCAGGAGATTCCTTGCTTGTTTTTCATCCGAAACTCTCACCAGCAATTTAATGGCCCCATTCGGCGAGTTTGAAATGTTCAATGTTTGTATGGCTGATTCGCCTACAATGAAGTTGTCAATGCCAGCTTCAGTTAATTTGCCCGAAGTAATTTGAGCAGGAACGGGACTATGAAATGAGCGTATTACTACTGTAGTGTCCATGGCTTAAAAATAAAAAAAACGCTTTCAAACAAATGAAAGCGTCTATTATAAAATATGGTTCATTTAATTATTCAACATCAGTGGCATCACCAGCATCAGCAAATCTTCACCTTCTCCATTCTCTGTTGGTTTAATGATTCCTGCTTTTGTTGGAGTGCTTAATTCCATATTCACTTCATCCGTATCGGCACCGCTCAACATTTCAATTAAAAACTTTGCGTTAAAAGCAATCTGCAGGTCTTCTCCATCGTATTGGCAGGCCATACGCTCATTACCTTCAAAACTAAAGTCAACATCCTGGCTGGCAAGCTGCAATTCGCTGCCACTAATATTCAACGCTACCTGGTTGGTACTTTTATTACTGAATACACTTACCCGGCGCAGCGCATTCTGGAAATCGCCGCGGCTGATCACCATTTTGTAAGGATTATCAGCGGGGATCACCACTTTATAATCTGGGAAACGGGCATCAATAAGGCGACACACCAGTTCTGTACCACCATGTTTCACAAAAAGGTGGTTACTGTTATAAGAAATATTCAGTTCATCCTCATTATCGGGCAGTGCCGTTTTTAAAAGCTGCAATGGTTTTTTAGGAACGATAAATGAATCCTTTTGAGGACAGCTCACATCAGTACGGGTATATTTTACCAGGCGATGCGCATCTGTGGCTACAAAGCTGATCCCTTTTTTATCAAGTTCAAAATAAACCCCCGTCATGGCTGGGCGCAGATCATCATTACTTACAGCAAAAATTGTTTTGTTGATGGCTGTTACCAAAGCAGAAGAGGTCATTGTAAAACTGTTGGCATCATCTGCAGATGGTTCTTTCGGAAAATTATCCGGGTTTTCGCCCATCACTTTATACTTACCATTGTCGCTGGTAATTTCTACCGCAAAGTTTTTATCAATGTTGAAAGTAAGCGGCTGCTCCGGAATATTTTTGAGAGAATCCAGCAGGATCTTCGCCGGGATACAAACCTTACCGCTGTCTTTTGCCTCGATATCCATATGGATCTTTGCTACCGTTTCAAGATCGGTTGCTACTACCGTTAGCTTATTTTTTTCTATTTCAAATAAAAAATCTTCCAATATAGGTAGTACCGTGTTGGCGTTAATTACGCCACTAATTTGTTGCAGTTGTTTCAGCAAGGCTGAAGAAGAAACGATAAACTTCATAAAATATAAAAAATTGAGGACAAATATAACTAATGGCGACAAGATAGCATATTTTGGAATAGCGGAGAAACACCGTTGAAAATTAGCTATGGACTACCTAATTACCCAGTACCCGCTGTAAATTGTGGCATGTTTGGCAAAAATATCGGCACCGAAAAAGCCCTTCAAAAAATAAAGCACTTCTGCGCCTACCAGGAGCGTTCCCACGCCGAAACCAGGGAAAAATTATACAGTTTCGGGTTGTACAAACAGGAAGTGGAGCAATTGCTCTCTCAATTAATTGAAGAAGATTACCTGAATGAGGAACGCTTTGCCATTGCCTTTGCCGGTGGAAAATTCAGGATGAAGCAATGGGGCCGGGTAAAAATCAAGTACGAATTACAGCAAAAAAAAGTTAGTGCCTACTGCCTCAAAAAAGCCCTTGCTTCCATCAACGAGGACGACTACCTGGCTTGCCTTGAAAAATTAGCTGCAGGAAAGCTTGGCAACCTGCGCTCTGAAAAAAATATTTTTACTAAAAAAACAAAACTTCGGAATTACCTGCTTCAGAAAGGATATGAGCCTGCACTGGTAATGCAGCAAGTATCTGCCCTCGACAAAAATAATAGAACGTAAATTTGCCGCCCATGGCACAAAAAAAATTACTACGGTTTGCCCAAATAAAAGAAATGCCCCATGTTTTTGAATATCCCGAAGGGATGAAGGGGAAATGGCATGCGTTCTTTAAGAATGATGGCCCCATTATTTTGGAGCTGGCATGTGGACGGGGAGAATACAGCATTGGCCTTGCCGCCATGTTTCCCCGTAAAAATTTTATTGGTGTAGATGTAAAGGGCAACAGGATGTACCTGGGGGCGAAAAAAGCAATGGATAATAAATACGGCAATGTTGCCTTCCTGCGCACGCAGATAGAAATGATTAACCAGTATTTTGATGCAGGGGAAGTAGATGAGATCTGGATCACTTTTCCAGATCCCCAGCTAAGGACTTCCAAAGCAAAAAAAAGATTAACACATCCCCGCTTTTTGAGATTGTACCAGCAATTTTTAAAGCCGGGTGGAAACATACATCTCAAAACAGATTCCCCCGCACTGCATACATTCACCAACCTGGTGATTGAAAAGTGTGGATTGCTATTAAAGGAAGAAACCAGTGATGTGTATAACCAGCCTCATGCGCCGGAACTTGATATTAAAACGCATTACGAAGGACTGGATATTGCACAAAGCAGGAAAATACATTATGTACGGTTTCAACTGCCGGGCACAATACCTGATTTAGATGATGAGTTGATGGAGATTTTAAAACAAACCGAAAACCAGGGAGATGAACCAGCTAGTACAGGGGGTTGATTATTACTTTAATGAAGATGGACTGATGGTACTCACTGAAATTTTTCATTTGAAAAAAGGTTTTTGTTGCGGTAATGGGTGCAGGCATTGCCCATACGATTTTAAAAATGTACCGGAACCACGCAGAACAGCGTTGCTCCTTGAAAGAAAACAAACAGATAACAAGGATTAGTTTGTAACTTTTACTCATGAAGAAAAAAGCAGCTTCAGAAAAACCCAAAAGCACCGTAAAAGTGTATAGTTTTTTCGCCGATGTGTATGATGTAGTGCGGCAGGTGCCGAAAGGAAGAGTTACCAGTTATGGCGCCATCGCCAATTATCTTGGTACAAAATTATCGGCCCGGATGGTAGGATGGGCAATGAATGCAGCGCATACCGCAACACCGAAGGTTCCGGCACAAAGGGTGGTGAACAGGAATGGATTACTGAGTGGCAAAGCCCATTTTAAAACTCCTACGCAAATGGAGGAGCTTTTAAAAAAAGATGGAGTTGCGGTAAAAAATGATACAGTAGTAGATTTTAAAAAACGATTTTGGGATCCAGCAAATGAATTAGGTTTATAAATCATGGCAAAAAACAGCATACAAGGAAAAGTTAGTTTCGTAAATCACGAGAAGAATTACGTGATGATCGATTATGAAGTAAATGGAAAAAAGAAGAATATCCGGGGCGCTATCAAGCCGCCTGGCTCAAAAGTG
>CBFGLL010000159.1:0-5986 GCA_965649585.1 uncultured Chitinophagaceae bacterium
TGCTCCTATTTCAGGCGCAGATTCGCTGGAAGAAAAAGAGCAGCTTGGTGCAGAAGATATAGAGAACGCCAAAAAATTAAGGGAATTATACAATGGCAGCGACCTGCAATCAACGGTGCTGAAAGAAGCGGAAATACTGGAAGGTTCTGTGCGCAACACGGGTATTCATGCCGCGGGGATCATCATTGCCCCAAAAGATCTTACCGAATTAATTCCCGTAGCCACTTCAAAAGATTCTGAATTATGGCTCACACAAATTGAAGGAAACTCCATTGAAGAAGCAGGCGTAATTAAAATGGACTTTTTAGGTCTAAAAACCCTGAGTATTTTAAAAACTGCCTTGCATCTTATCAAAGAAAATCACGGGGTAGAAATAAATATCGATACCATTTCACTGGAAGATGAACTTACTTATAAACTATACCAGCAGGGCGATACCAATGCGACCTTCCAGTTTGAAAGTCCCGGAATGCAAAAATACCTGCGTGAATTAAAGCCGGATAAATTTGACGACCTCATTGCAATGAATGCCCTGTACCGCCCGGGGCCCATGGCTTATATACCACAATTCGTGGCACGTAAACATGGCCGTGAGCAGGTAGTGTATGACCTTCCTGAGATGGAAGAATACCTACAGGATACTTATGGCATTACAGTGTACCAGGAGCAGGTGATGTTGCTATCTCAAAAACTGGCAGGGTTCAGCAAGGGAGATGCGGATGTGTTGCGAAAAGCAATGGGTAAAAAACAGATCGCTGTTCTTAATAAAATGAAAGCCCAGTTTATGGAAGGTGCCGGATCCAAAGGGCACCCAGCTGATAAGCTGGAAAAAATATGGACCGACTGGGAAGCATTTGCACAATACGCTTTTAATAAATCGCACTCTACCTGTTATGCTTTTGTGGCTTACCAAACGGCTTATTTAAAAGCGCATTACCCCAGCGAATATATGGCTGCCGTATTGAATCATTCAGGTAGTATTGAAAAGATCACTTTTCACATGGAAGAGTGTAAAAGGATGGGCATAAAAGTGCTGGGTCCTGATATTAATGAGTCGCTGAACGGGTTTGCCGTTAATAAAAAAGCAGAGATCCGTTTTGGTTTTAGCGGACTTAAGGGTGTGGGTGAAGCTGCAATTGAAAATATTGTAGAGGAAAGAACCAAACATGGCGCCTTTAAAGATGTGTATGATTTTGTAAAAAGGGTTAACCTTCGTTCGGTTAATAAAAAATCAATGGAAAGCCTTATTTATGGAGGCGCTTTTGATGGATTTACAGAGCACCATCGTGCGCAGTATTTTTATGCGCCACCGGGAGATGTAACAGGCCTGGAAAAACTGGTGAAATTTGGTGCGGTATTTCAATCACAGTCGGCCAATGCAACCAACACATTGTTTGGCGACCTGCAGATGCCCGAAATTGCGGCACCCAAGCTACCTCTCTGCGCACCATGGCAGTTAGTGGAGCAATTAGATTTTGAAAAAGATGTTACAGGCATGTATATGAGCGGGCACCCACTCGACAATTACAGGTTTGAGCTAAACCATTATCATATTTCCCCCATCGCAGATTTTTTAGAGGTAAAAGCTGCACCGGCAGAAGTACAGGTAAATAAAAGTTTTCGTTTGGCCGGTTTGGTGATCGATACCCAGCATCGCCTTACAAAAACCGGGAAACCATTTGGAATTCTCACCATCGAAGATTTTACCGGCAAAGCAGAGTTCTTTTTATGGCAGGAGGATTATGCAAAATACCTCCGGTACATGGAAAAAGGAATGATCATTATGGTGGAAGGCACTTTCAGGGAAAAAAGATACCGGCAGGGTGAGGTAGAATTCCAGATCGGCAAATTGCATTTACTCGAAACCATAAAATCAACCCTTACCAAGGAACTGGTGATAGATATTGAACCGGAGTACGTGGATGAAGAACTTGTACATTTTTTTGAGTCAAATGTAAAGGCCAACCCCGGCGCATCTCATATCAGGTTTAATATTCACGATATCTTAACAAGCAAAAGAGTGTCGCTCAGCACTGCTATCGGGTGTTTTACTATGAACGATGATATGGCCCATTACCTCAACGAACACCAGTATTTTAATGTGAACGTGGTATGTCATTAAAGTTAGATGGTGCCAACTGCCCAACTGCCCGTTAACACTGCCAAATAGAATGTGGATATGTCAAAACGAGCATAAATCAATAATGGTTTTAAATTTGTACTCCTTATTTCATAATAAAACAAAAAATATAGAATATGGCACTAGAACTTACAGATGCAAACTTCAAAACCGAAGTATTGGAATCAGATAAATTATCCGTGATTGATTTTTGGGCTGAATGGTGTGGCCCCTGCCGTGCTATCGGACCAGTTATTGAAGAATTGAGCAAAGAATATGAAGGCTCTGTAAAAGTTGGTAAGGTAAACGTGGATCATAACCCGCAGGTTTCTATGAACTATGGCATCACCAGTATTCCTGCAATTTTATTTGTAAAAAACGGGGAAGTAGTTGATAAATTAGTTGGCGCACAGCCTAAAGCCAACTTCGTAAAAAAGATCGAAGCGCATAAATAATCTTTCATTTGCCAGATAATTGAGCCGCCCCCCTGTGGGCGGTTTTTTTGTGTACACAGCCCGCTGCCGTGTGGAGTTATGCACAATTTTGAGGCAGACGGGGATAATTATATTACAAACAAATGTGATATTGGTCTAAATTAGATTTTCCTTCTGAAGCCCATAGAATAAAACTCCCGTTTTAAAATCTATCGATCTGTTGAGAAGCTGTTTTTATTAAACCAAATCAACTGATATGAGGCGATTCCATCTCCTTTTCTTTGCTGTAGCATTGTGTTTTGTATTATCATCCTGCAAAAAACAATCATCGGTAGCAACCACCGAAAGTTTTACCGAACACTCCCCACCCCCTGTTGCCGAAGCGGCACAAAACAATTCAAATTCACCGTACCGGCTTACCGGTGTGGAATGGCCCTTTGGCAATTATAATTTTCAATATAATGCCAACGGATTGTGTAGTGTGATGAGCATTGATGGCATGGGAAATTTTCAACAAACCTATAATGCTGCGGGCAGGCTCCTTCAGTCGAAACACTACATGGATGGAATGCTGGAAGCCACCATCGTATTTCAATACGGCAACAATGGCCTTGCGAATAAAGAAACCAGGTACATTGGTAACACATCAGACAAGCTGGATGAAATATTTATTACCCGTAACAGCCAGGGAAGAATTACACGCCTCGAAAGTTTTATGAACGACTACTACATTACTGCGCAATATTCTCCGCAGGGCAACAATACCGCATGGCAACTATATGTTTCCTCGCAGCTGGCTTACGATGTACAGGTAAGGTATAACCAGTCAATTAAAAACCAGTTTGAAGCGGTGAAAGGAATTGACTATGGATTCCCTTTTGTAAACGGGTTTATGTTTCAAAGTAAGTTTACTTCAGCAGGAGAAAAATTTACCATCTACGATGAATACGGCAATGCTTATGTGTTATACGATTACAATGCGGATATGTGTTTAACCATCCCGGGTTTTCAAAACTATCCCAGTTCAAGTGACTGGTTTGACAATATTTCGCAGGGTTGGGTGATGTACAACTACTATTATAACAATGGTGCATCATCTGCCAGGGGCAGCAACCGCTCGATGCCTGGCAACAGTATCGCAACAAAAGATCAACTTCAAAACCTGTTGTTCATCAACAAGGGCGCTGCTTCCATACAAAATTTACTATCAACAAAAAATCAGTTGGTTCGTTCTATAAAAACAAAAAACTGACGGTCTTTTATCCTTTTACAAGGCCATTCCCAGGGGAATGGCCTTTTTTGCGCTATAAATAGCAGGCATATAGTAGCCGAAGATGTTTGTTGCTATTGACTATACAGGTTCAGTAGGTACCTGATCCGGCAAAAAAAAGCCCCCGAAAAAATCGGGGGCTTCGTATGCTTTTATCCTTTGTTATTTCACTTCTTCAAATTCTGCGTCTGTTACATTTTCGCTACCAGTGTTGTTGCCGGCTTGTGAACCTGCGTCAGCACCAGGTTGAGCCCCTGGTCCATCCTGCGTGGCTTTGTACATGTCTTCACTTGCTGCAGTCCATGCCTCGTTGAGTGCTGCAACAGCTGTATCAATCTGGGCTAAGTCCTGCGATTTGTGCGCAGCTTTCAGGTCTTCCAGTTTTGCTTCAATGGTCGATTTTTTATCAGCCGGAATTTTGTCCCCGTATTCTTTCAATTGTTTCTCTGTTTGGAATACAAGGCTATCAGCCTGGTTGATCTTATCAACCTTTTCCCTTTCTGCTTTATCGGCAGCTTCGTTGGCTTTTGCTTCCGCTTTCATTTTTTCAATCTCTTCCTGGCTAAGGCCACTACCTGCTTCAATCCTTATCTTTTGCTCTTTACCAGTTCCTTTGTCTTTAGCAGTTACATGCAGTATACCGTTGGCGTCGATATCAAATATCACTTCAATTTGTGGAACGCCACGTGGTGCAGGTGGAATGTCGGTAAGGTTAAATTTACCAAGGCTCTTATTCTGGTTGGCCATTGGCCTTTCGCCCTGCAATACATGAATTTCTACGCCCGGCTGGTTATCTGATGCTGTGCTGAATGTTTCAGACTTTTTAGTGGGGATGGTAGTATTACTGTCAATTAATCTTGTCATTACACCTCCCATAGTTTCAATACCAAGGCTCAGTGGTGTTACGTCGAGCAACAACACATCTTTTACTTCTCCTGTTAACACCGCACCCTGGATGGCTGCACCTACTGCTACTACCTCATCAGGGTTTACGCCTTTGTTTGGTTTTTTGCCAAAGAATTTTTCAACGATCTCCTGCACTTTAGGGATACGGGTGCTACCACCTACTAAAATCACTTCATCAATTTGAGAAGCATTGAGGCCTGCATCTTTTAATGCTATTTCGCATGGTTTAAGGCAGCGATCAAATAATTTATCAGCTAATGATTCAAATTTAGCCCGGGTAAGTTTTTTTACAAGGTGCTTAGGCACACCATCTACTGCCGTTACATAAGGAAGGTTGATCTCTGTTTCTGAAGAAGAAGACAATTCAATCTTTGCTTTTTCTGCAGCTTCTTTCAAACGTTGTAATGCCATTGGGTCTTTGCGCAGGTCAATTGCCTCATCGGCTTTAAACTCATCTGCCAGCCAATCCATGATCACTTTGTCAAAGTCGTCACCACCCAGGTGTGTATCACCATTGGTAGATTTTACTTCAAACACCCCATCCCCTAATTCCAGCACCGAAATATCGAATGTACCACCACCAAGGTCGAATACTGCAATCTTCTGGTCTTTTCCTTTTTTATCTAATCCATAAGCCAGGGCCGCAGCAGTTGGTTCGTTTACAATACGACGAACATTTAATCCTGCAATTTCACCTGCTTCTTTTGTAGCCTGGCGTTGAGCATCGTTAAAATATGCGGGCACGGTAATTACGGCTTCGTTTACTTCCTGGCCAAGATAATCTTCGGCAGTTTTTTTCATTTTCTGCAATACCATGGCGCTAATTTCCTGTGGCGTGTACAACCTGCCATCTATGTCAATACGCACAGTATTATTGTCACCTTTTACAACTTTATAGCTCCAGTGTGAGCTTTCTTCAGTAACCTCGTCGAAACGACGGCCCATAAAACGCTTAACACTGCTGATGGTGTTTTGCGGATTGGTAATGGCCTGGCGTTTTGCCGGATCACCTACTTTACGTTCTCCATTTTTTAAAAAAGCAACAACAGAGGGAGTTGTACGGCGCCCTTCGTCGTTGGCAATTACTACCGGCTCATTACCTTCCATTACAGATACGCAACTGTTGGTAGTTCCCAGGTCGATTCCTATGATCTTAGCCATATATAATTTTATTTTTTAAGTTGATTGTTATCACTTGTAAGTCAATCATTATGCCAAGGGAAAATATGTGCAAAAATGGCAGGAATTATAAAAGTC
>CBFGLL010000160.1:0-5849 GCA_965649585.1 uncultured Chitinophagaceae bacterium
AAAGAAGAAGATCACCAGTCGTTTGGTGTAACGAAAATCCATATTGATATCATTGAAATTGAAGGTAAGTATTGCTGGCTGAACGGTAAAATCAGCCCTGGAATTGCTGTTGCAACATGTAGTAATTATACTACCACTCTTCATTATATAATTCCATTAATCTACAAATCACCGCCAGGCCTTTTAAAACTGCCTACATTTGCGGCGTCAAAAAAAAGTATTGTCATGAAAAAGTCATTGGTTGTAGTGTTATTATCATTTCTCGGGATGCTCAGCGCATCTGCCCAGAAAATATCGGGTATGGTGGCCGATGAAGCGGGTAAGCCGTTTTCAGGTGCCACAGTGTCGCTGGTAAAATCCTCCGATTCAAGTTCGGTGAAATATGCCGTAACAAAGGCGGATGGTAAGTTTGAATTTTCCCTTTTAGTTCCAGGTTCTTACAGGGTGAAAACCACGCATGTGGGTCACAACAACAATTTTAGTGAAGTGATTGTACTGGAAGCCACTGATGTAAATGTTGCGCCCATCACATTGCAGAAGAAAACTGCAGACATGGCTGCTGTAACCGTTACTGCTTCCCGCCCGATTGTGGAGGTAAAAGCTGATAAAACTATTTTAAACGTAGAAGGCACCATCAACGCAGTTGGAAATGATGGTTTGGAATTATTGAGAAAAGCACCTGGGGTAATGATCGATAAGGATGATAATATCAGTCTTGCCGGCAAAACCGGTGTTCAGATTTTTATTGATGGAAAACCATCACCTTTATCAGGAACTGACCTCTCTAATTATTTAAAAACATTGCAGGCTGCGCAGATTGATAATATTGAAATCATTACCAACCCCTCTGCTAAGTATGAAGCTGCGGGTAATGCAGGTATCATCAATATCCGCTTAAAGAAAAATAAAAATTATGGCACCAATGGTAGTGTGAATGCAGGGTATGTGCGTGGTGTAAATAACAGGTACAATGGCGGTATCAACCTCAACAACCGCAACAAATATGTAAATGCATTTGGTAGTTACAACTATTACAATGGTAGAAACCAGATGAAAATGAATGGTGATCGTTCTCAGTTCGATACACTTTTTTCGCAACGCAACACCATGGTTTTTGAAAATGAAACACACGGTTTTAAAGCGGGTGTAGATTATTTTGTGAATTCAAAAAGTACCGTCGGGGCAGTAATAACAGGCAATGTGATGGAAGGTGCGTTTAATACTTCCGGACCCATGAATTTTATTTACGAACCCACAGGCGATACCGTAAAAGTGCTGAAAGCAACCAACGTAAATGATATGGATCGCACCAACGTGAATTCAAATATTAATTACCGTTACGTGGGCAAAGCGGGCAGGGAACTTAACCTCGACGCTGATTATGGCGTGTACACCATCCGCAGCAACCAGCACCAGCCCAACTATTATTACGATGGAGACAACAATCTAACCAGCACCGTAGTTTACGACATGGTGCAACCTACAGATATAGACCTGTATTCGTTTAAAGCGGATTATGAGCAACCTTTCAAAAAAGGAAAATTAGGGATAGGTACTAAATTAAGTTACGTTGCCACTGATAATGATTTTAACCGTTATAATGTTTTCAGCACCGGCAAAGTGCTGGACACTTTAAAAAGCAACCGCTTTGAATACAGGGAAAACATCAACGCAGTTTATGTAAACTATAACAGGCAGTTCAAAGGGTTCATGGTACAAGGTGGTGTGAGAGTTGAGAATACTCATTCAAAAGGAACTTCTACAGGTTTCCAGCTAGAGAATGGTGAGTACGAACCTTACGATTCCGGTTTTAACAGGACTTATACTGATTTCTTCCCAAGTGCTTCTGTTACGTTCAACAAAAAACCAACAAACCAGTGGACGGTGACATTCAGCCGTCGTATAGACAGGCCGGCATACCAGGATCTTAATCCATTTGAATTTAAACTGAATGAGTATGCATTTATGAAGGGTAATACTTTGCTGCGCCCGCAGTACACCAATAGTTTTGGCGTGACAAACATTTATAAATTCAAACTCACTACCACTTTAAACTATAGCCACGTAAAGGATATTTTTGCGCAGATACCAGATACCACTGAAAAAACTAAAGGTGTGATGACCCGCAAAAACCTGGCAACCCAGGATATTGTGAGCTTATCTGTAAGCTATCCTTTCCAGAAAAAATGGTATAGTTTCTTTGCAACACTCAACAGCAATTTTGCAAAATACCAGGCTGATTTTGGTGGTGGCGACAGGAAGGTTGACCAGGACGTATTTTCTTTAACCTACTACATGCAAAATAGCTTCAAACTTGGCAAAGGATGGACGGGCGAATTAACAGGCCTGTACATTTCACCATCTGTTTGGCAGGGTATGATCAGGTCTTCAGCCATGGGAAGTGTAGATGCAGGTGTTCAAAAAATCATCCTTCAGAAAAAAGGTACATTCCGTTTATCTGTTGCTGATATCTTCCAAACGATGAAGTGGGGTGGAACCACCAATTTCACAGGCGTAAGAGCCAAATTCAGTGGCAATGGTGAAATGCCGCAGCTGAAAGCAAACTTTACCTACCGTTTTGGAAATAGCCAGGTAAAAGCTGCACGCCAGCGTAAAGCTGCTATTGAAGAGGAGAACCGCCGTACACAACAAAGTGGTGGCATTGGCGGACAATAATAGTTTGCAGGAAATTAACTTATATAATCACAGGAGCCATCTCATAAAGATGGCTCCTTACTTTTTAGAATAACACAACATACATCTTACTGAAAAAATTTCTTTGTAAAACCATCTTCCCGCCCGGCATGTGTATAGCTTCTGAAAAATTCATCTGCAGAAATATTTCCGCTACCCAGTTTTACAAATAATACCAGCAGCACTAATGCTATGATGGATAATATCAAGGCACCCGCACCTTCATTTACACCAGTTGTAATGTTTAATATCACCGCCCCCGCAAGCATGGGGATAAGCAGCAGCGCTACCCATCTTGTGCCAAGGCCTGTTGCAATAAATACCCCGCCAAGCAGGTTAAAGTAAGTAATGATCCATGCCCATAACTCCCTGTTGTTGCTGATAAAAAATACGGAGGATTCACCGAGAAAGGATGTAAGAATTGTTTGATCCATAAAAAAAACAATACCGCGGTGAATTAAAACTATACCCAGGAAAATGCGCACCAATGTGAGCCAGCGAGGATGGTAAGAAGTGTCTGCGTTAGTCGGTTTTATTACTCTTTCCATGATCTGTAATTTAAATGTGAAAGAAAAGACCGTAACAGTTACCAAAGGGAACAGTATTGGTCCCACAAAAAAGATGCCCCATCAGGGGCACCTTACATATTTTAACGCTAATTGATTTTATTACCAGATGAGTATGCGATCCTCGGGTTTTTTGTACAGTTTGTCACCGGGTTTTACATTAAATGCTTTATACCAGGCATCCATATTAACCGGGGCGCCGATGGTACGGTATGGACCCGGCGAATGCGTATCGGTAATGATCCGTTGGGCCTCTTCTTCAGGAAGGATATTGCCGACCCATACCTGGGCCCAGCTCAGGAAAAAACGCTGGTCAGGCGTTAATCCATCTATCTTTTTATTGGATTTTCCCTGGGGTGTCATTTTAAAAGCTTCGTATGCAACGTTTAACCCACCAAGGTCGCCAATGTTTTCGCCCAATGTAAGTTTGCCGTTTACATGAATACTATCCTGCACTGTATAACCATCAAATTGTTTTGCAAGCAACGCTGCTTTAGCATCAAACTTTTTGCGGTCTTCATCAGTCCACCAGTTTCTTAAAGTACCATCTGCATCATATTTGCTGCCATTATCATCGAAGCCATGGCTCATTTCGTGGCCAATTACTGCACCAATACCGCCATAGTTCACAGCATCATCAGCATCAGGATGGAAGAACGGAAATTGCAGGATGCCAGCCGGGAATACAATTTCATTGAGGGTGGCGCTATAATAAGCATTCACTGTTGGTGGCGTCATATTCATTCTTTCACGGTCAACAGGTTTGCCCAATTGGCTTACCATAAAATTGTAATTCCATTTTCCAACGTTGCGGGTATTTTCAAAATAGGTATTAGGTTTTATTTCAAGCCCTTCATAGTTTCTCCATTTGCCGGGATACCCAATTTTTGGACGGAAGGCTGCCAGCTTTGCTAATGCTTTTTCTTTGGTAGCATCGCCCATCCAATCCAGTTTTTTGATGCGGGTAGCAAAAGCTGCACGCACATTGGCCACCAGCTCATCCATACGCTGTTTGGCTTCAGGCTTAAAATATTCTTTTACGTAAAGCTGGCCTAACAGGTCTCCCACTGCACCATCAATTTGCTGGCTCATACGCTGCCAGCGTGGCGTTTGAACTTTTTGACCGCTGGTTACCTGGTTATAAGCAAAATTTGCATTCACAAAAGGAGAACTCAAATAAGGTGCTGCTGATTTTAACACATTCCATTTTAAATATGTTTTCCATTCATCGATAGACGTGCTGCTCAGTAGGTCGTTCAAAGCCACAAAAAATGCCGGGTTGTTCACAAGCACTGTATCTTCTCCAGTAACCTTTAAACTCTGCAAAATTGTTCTCCAGTTGAAGTTGGGCGTGGTTTTACTGAAAGCATCGATGTGAAATTTGTTATAGGTCTTGTACGGGTCTCTCATTTCCACACGACTTAACTGTGCTGCGGCCATTTTTTTCTCCAATTCAAAAATATCAGTGGCATATTTTGAAGCAGTGGCTGCATCCGTTCCTATCAATTGAAACAACGTGGTTACATATTTATTGTAGGCCTGTTGTATCTGGAGAGATCGTTTATCAGATTTTAAATAGTAATCCCTGTCGGCAAGCGTGGTACCTCCCTGCGATAACTGGGGGATCATATTTTCCACATCCTTCCTGTCCTGGCCCACAAAAAAACCAAACATGGCTCCTGCCGATCCACTGGTGCGCAGGTAAGAAAGCGTGGACAATACATCCTCTTTCGATTGAATGCCGTCAATGCGTGCAAGATCTGCTTTGATGGGATCGTAACCTAAACGCTCAATACTGATGCTGTCCATGCCTGACTTGTAAAAATCTGACACTCTTTTTTCTACAGAACCTTCTGCATGGCCCTGTTGTGCCGAGGCTTTTTCCAGTATGGTTTTTACAGCATTGATATTGAAATCACGCAGCATATTAAATGCACCCCAGCGGGTTTCCTTGGCGGGAACCGGGTTGTTTTTTATCCAGGTGCCCCCGGCATACATGTAAAAATTATCGCCTGGTTTATAAGCCAGGTCCATATTAGCAGGGTCGATAAATTTTTTTTGTGCGAACGCCGGCTCCTGCAGTTGATAAGAAAAAATTGCCGCAGCGGCAACCAGTTTTATAACAAGTTTAGTCATAAGTGTTGAAACTTTAATTGAACTCTAAGATATTGCAAAAGGCAAATGGGTGTTCACCATTCATAAGAAATTTGTGCTAAAACAAGGGTGTGGGTTAAAGCCCGATCCACCATTTGCTGAAATGCTGGCTGTTATTATCTATTTCCACCATTTCTCCAATCATAGGGGTGATAATCTTAATGTTTTTTCCTTCAGCATTTTTTGTTAGTAGTCGCAAGGGTTCGTCCCAATCATGATTTCCAAGCGAAAATTTCGATGAATGCACTGGCAACAATTTGTCAGCACGTAGTTCTTCAGCGGCTTTTAATATTTCATCCGGCAGCAGGTGGATGTAGCGCCACTGTTTATCATACTGCCCGTTTTCCAAAATGGCCAGGTCGAAGCCTCCATGTTTATTGCCGATCTCTGCAAAATGAGTGTCGTAGCCACTATCGCCACCAATAAAAATTTTAA
>CBFGLL010000161.1:0-5833 GCA_965649585.1 uncultured Chitinophagaceae bacterium
GTATTCATATAATAAGCATCCGGAGTAGCAGTGCTTGGAGCAGTATTGCTGGCACTGGTAAATCGTAAGTTAGAACCAACACTGTTAACTGTTAAAAAATATACGGCTGTATCGTTTACAAAACTGTATTTACCCGATAGTTGGTTGGCGGGGTCCTTGTATAATGGTTTATCTGCAGCTCCGTCGTTCCTTAGCCCATAAAATTCGATATAATCAGCAGCACCTAATGGAGCGTTGGTTACAGAAGTATACAATCGCACCTGCTCACCGTTTCTCCATAATTGAAAATGATCAGCATTTACAGCACCGAGTCCTGCAGCTGCCAAGGTTGATTGCGGAATACGACTCAATGTGTCCTTATACATTACGAACTTGTAATAGGTTTTGCTGTAGTCGATCCAGCTATTGTTCAACTGCGCATTTGCAGAAAAACCTATAAACAAAACAATCGCAAAAAAGTATATTTTTTTCATCATGATACTGATGTGTTAGATGGGTTAGTTATCGTCTCGTTTTACAAAATTGATACGGAGAGAAAATACATGGGTAAATAAGGGATTAGACTGGTTGGCAAGATTCGAAAATGCATAATCCAGCATTACGTTACTGATCTTAAACCCAGCTCCAATGCTTGGCTGGTAAATCCATACTTTTTTCTGGTTAGTGGTATCGGCATCCTGCAACGCTCTCTGGAAATTGCTGATCCCGCCCCTGATGAAAAATACATCTTTAATAGTTGCTTCTAAACCCAGGTGAGGATCGGCACTTACAGGATCGCTGCTCAACACGGTATTCCTTTTACCATCAAATGTGAGGTCAACATTCGCTTCTGCCAATAGTTTTACCGATTTACCTACATTAAACTGGTAGGCACCACCAAGCACCAGGCGGGGAGCAGTAAGTTCTGTTGATTTTACAGGTATCTCATTGTTGGTAAGGTATAACACTTCCTTTTCTCTTTCTGTAAACTTAAAACTCCATGCATTGAAAGTGGTAGTGATATCTCTTGCCACCACACCCCATCTCCAGTTTTCGCCCTGCATCTGTATGCCTGCATCCAGGCCAAATCCCCAGGCCGTTGCAAAGCTGCCCACTTTACGGTGAATTACTTTTGCGTTCGCACCAATACTCAGCCTGCTGGTTTCTGTTTCCCGCAGGTTTTGTGCATACGAAAACAAAAAAGCATAGTCTGCTGAAGAAAATGTTTGGATGGCCTGGTAATTCAAACTTCCGTCGGGCTCTACCAGGTATAAAGTGTTTGGAATATCATCCACTGCAAAACGCAGCAAAGAAAATCCCAGCGTACGTTTATTGTTTTGCACTGGCACTGCCACAGAGGCAAAATCATACTTACCAATGCCGGCAAAATAATCGGCATGCATAATGCCTGCATTCGGATGATCTTTTACACCCATCAACCCGGCTGGATTCCAATAACCTGCTGCGGCATCATCTACCGAAGCCACCTGTGCATTTCCCATGGCAAGCCCGCGGGCACCGGCACCAATATTTAAAAATTCGTTGGAATACTTTCGGAACTGAGCGTGGGCGGCAGTGTGGCAAAACAACAGCCCCAAAGTGAAAGCAGTTAAGCTTCGAATCATGTGTTTTTTTTGAGTTGTTTGATCAAAAACGTACGAATATTAAGCAGTTAACGTATTTCTACGTTATAAAATTGCCTGAAAACAGTTGTTTTTGGCCACACGAATTTACATTTAAAACCAGTACCAACGGCTTTTTGAGCCACCTAAATTGATGCACAGCGATAAGAAAATTTTTAGCCAGGGTTCAGCTGCAACGGCAAAAGCTGTTTTACACCGTTTTGCACTGTTTCGGGTTTCATTTTATGGGAATTTAGCTGCACTTTTGCAATCCTAATTAAAAAATAATATGAGCAACCCACTGATAGATGAATTGCGTTGGAGAGGAATGATACAGGATATTATGCCCGGCACAGAAGAGCAACTGAACAAAGAACTTACCGCTGCATATGTGGGTTTTGACCCAACGGCAGACAGCTTACATATCGGGAGCCTGGTACCCATTTTACTATTAGTTCACCTGCAAAAAGCGGGGCACAAGCCCTATGCGCTGGTTGGTGGCGCTACCGGAATGGTCGGCGATCCCACCGGGAAAAGCGAAGAAAGAGTGATGCTAAGCAACGAAACATTGGAAAAAAACCAGGCAGGTATCAAAGCCCAGTTGGAAAAATTCCTCGACTTCGATGAGAACAAGCCCAACGCCGCCGTGATGGTAAACAATTACGACTGGTTTAAAGGCATCAGCTTTTTAGATTTTATTAAAGAGGCCGGAAAACATATTACAGTAAATTATATGATGGCGAAGGACAGCGTGAAAAAAAGACTGGAGAGTGAGAACGGGATGTCCTTTACAGAATTTACCTACCAGTTGATACAGGGTTATGACTTTTACTGGTTGTATAAAAACAAAAATTGCAAACTGCAGATGGGTGGCAGCGATCAATGGGGAAATATTGTGACCGGTACTGAGTTGATCAGGAGAAAAGAAGGGGGTGAAGCATTTGCATTCACATGCCCGCTTATTAAAAAAGCAGACGGTGGCAAATTCGGAAAATCGGAACAGGGTAATGTATGGCTGGATGCGGGCAAAACCACTCCTTACCAGTTTTACCAGTTTTGGTTGAATAGTTCCGACGCAGATGCAGAGGGATGGATCAGGATATTTACATTTTTGAGTAAACAAACCATCGACGACCTGATTGCCGATCACAAACAAAACCCTGCCGCAAGAGCATTACAAAAAACGCTGGCAAAAGAACTCACTGTGTTTGTACATGGGGAAGATGAATACAATAAGGCAATTGAAACAACCGCCAAGCTGTTTGCTAATCAAAATGCAGCTGCAGAAAGTTTAAGTGAGGATGATCTGAATGGAATGGAAGGTATTGTAAGAGTTGATTTCGATGCGGCAAAGATCGCCGGCGGAATTGATGTGGTAAGTTTCCTGGCAGAAACAGCCATCTTCCCGAGCAAAGGCGAAGCCCGCAAAACAGTGCAAGGCGGCGGCGTAAGCATCAACCGCAAAAAGGTGGAAACAATCGATGCTAAAATAGAACCATCCTTATTGCTGCACGATAAATACCTGCTGGTTCAAAAAGGCAAAAAAAATTATTACCTGGTAACATCCAAATAAAAAAAGGCGCTGATTTTTTCAGCGCCTTTTTTAATATTCAATACATTATTCTACGTGAACCCTTTTTACGATTACAGCACCTTCGGCTACTTCGGGTATAAATCTTCTTTCTGTTAATGCATACCCATTTCCTTTTTCACAAAAATGCACTTTCAGGTTTTCGATACTGATAGGGTTTCCATCGGGTATATCTGCAATATTACTATGCTTGATATCATGCCCGTCAACAATGATCACCAATCCACTTCCAATGGCTTCCATGGAGTTGCCCGAAATAAGCATACCTGTGTCTTCGCCCAGGCCTATTCCAATGCATGAAGGATTAGTGGCAACAGCTTGTGCAAGCCTGCCGAATCTTCCCCTTTTTTCAAAGTGTGAATCAATGATCACATCATCAATAAACCCAAGACCTGTTGTGATCTTCACCTCGCCTTTTAAATGTGCCCTGGTGGCATTGCCCTCGTATATCATAGTATTGCTCATGGCCATAGCACCTGCCGAGGTACCTGCTACCACAAAATTTTCTTCCTCATGCATCCGGTCCTGCACCACCTGCAAAAATTCAGTTCCACCAAAAATACTCGACAGCCTCAACTGGTTTCCACCGCTGAACAACACGGCATCACAGTTTTTGATACGCTCTATATAATCCGGCGTGGGCACGTCTCCCCTGTTGCGGATATGCATCAAGCCTACATTGGTGCAACCAATTTTGCCAAATGCGTCCAGGTAATTGTCGCCCACTTCATATGGGATCATACTTGCAGTGGTGATCACTTCTATGCGCTGGCCAAGCCCACCGGCTTCTGCCATGATGCGCCTTAAAATACCCAGTTCAAAAAAGTTGAGATTGTTACGATGGATTTCTCCTTTCTCCAGGTCGGTTCCTTTATCTTCTGCTCCGCCAATGGCGATTAGTTTTCCTTTAGCAAATTGCATTTAACACACTTTGGTCCTTACAAAATTAAGGGAATTAAAAAATGACAAACGGCAGCGAGTTATCAACTATTGTGGATTGAGCAGATATTTTCAATTGTTTTAAAAAACCAGCCAACAATAGTTAAGCAAAATCTCTCAATTGATTTTTGCAAAACAAGGCCTTTTGCCTAATTTCCCACTCCCTCACCCAAAACACATTTGTTATTTATGCGAATTGAAGAGATCAAAATATTAAAAGGCCCTAATTACTGGAGTGTTCGACGCACCAAACTGGTGCAAATGAAATTGCAGCTGGAAGATATGGAGGAAAAACCCACGAATCATATACCTGGCTTTAAAGATCGTTTGGAAAAAATGTTTCCTACCATGTACGAACATCGCTGCAGCGAAGGCAGGCCCGGCGGATTTTTTCATCGGCTTGAAGAAGGTACCTGGATGGGTCATGTGATTGAACATATTGCCCTGGAACTTCAAACCCTGGCGGGCATGGATACCGGCTTTGGTCGCACCCGCGGCACCGGTGTAGAAGGTGAATACTATGTATGTTTTAGTTATATGGAAGAAGATGCTGGTTTGTATGCCGCAAAAGCTTCTGTAAAAATTGCCCAGGCACTGGCTGACGGTACAGAATACAACCTTGAAGAAGATATTATGAACCTCCGGGAAATAAGGGAAGATACCCGCCTTGGCCCAAGTACCGGGTGCATAGTAGATGAAGCAGCTAAAAGAGGTATCCCTTATATCAGGCTCAACAAACAATCACTGGTGCAATTGGGTTATGGCGTAAATCAAAAACGCATCAGGGCTACCATTGCCAGCACTACCGGCAATATTGCTGTGGATATTGCCTGCGACAAAGAAGAAACTAAAGCATTACTTGAAGCTGCAGAGATCCCGGTTCCCAGGGGCACCGTGATAAGAACAGAAGAAGGACTAAAAGAAGCGGTTGAACGATTCGGTTATCCTCTCGTGATAAAACCTATCGACGGTAACCATGGAAAAGGCAATACCACTAATATCACCACATGGGAGCAGGCCCTAACTGCCTTTGAAGCTGCTAAACACTATGGTCGTAGTGTGATCATTGAAAGGTTTATCACGGGCTTTGATTTCAGGTGCCTGGTGATCAATTATAAATTTGTATGCGCTGCACTTCGCACGCCTGCATCCGTAACAGGTGATGGCAAAAGCACCATACAGCAACTGGTAGACGAAACCAACAAAGATCCACGCCGGGGTTATGGGCACGAAAAAGTGCTCACGCAGATCAGCATCGACCAGTTCACACAAAAAATGCTGGACGATAAAGGGTATACGCTCGAAACGGTTCCCCCAAAAGGTGAATTGGTGATGCTAAAACCCACCGCCAACCTTTCTACAGGTGGCACCAGCACCGACGTAACAGATGAAGTGCATCCCGAAAATATTTTTATGTGCGAACGCATCGCAAAAATCATCGGGCTCGATATCTGCGGAATTGATATCATGGCCAGCGACCTTCATACACCGGTGAGCGAAAACGGTGGCGCAATATTAGAAGTAAACGCCGCACCTGGATTTCGGATGCATATAGAACCAGCAGAAGGCTTGCCTCGCAATGTGGCAGAGCCCGTGGTAGATATGCTTTTCCCCAAAGGCAGTGCCGGCAGAATTCCCATCATTGCCATTACCGGCACCAACGGTAAAACAACCACTACCCGCATTACAGCGCATATTGCAA
>CBFGLL010000162.1:0-5801 GCA_965649585.1 uncultured Chitinophagaceae bacterium
CTGGCTGGTATTTTTTTCTTCCTGCTGTGACCTTATGTCAAGGCCGGTCTTTACGCTTTCGTCTTCTTTTTTCATGATATGCTGTTTTAATTATCTCCTGGTTTCCGGCTCTTCGTCCTCATCATCTTCAATATCGTCTGTCCAGTCTTCATCGGGCAAATTATCCTCGTCTGCTTCAAAATCCGTTTGTTCAGCTATTAATGCCGCAGCTTCATTTTCATCTGTATCGTTGATGGCTTCCAGCTCTTCTGCCGAAATTTCATCTTCTTCAAAAAGTCCGTTATCGATGTCGAGCTGGTCTTCACCATCAGTTGAAGCTGCAAACTCCATCGTGTCGTGCTTCAGGTTTGCAGGCACTTCTTCTTCGGGGTTATTTTTCTTATTCATGCGATCGTTTTAATAAATGTACAAAAAATAAAGGGCATTCAAATGAAGGGTAAGACCGGATGAACCGACTTACCCCGCATTTGTTCGCCTTTAAAAAAACCAACCTTAATCTAAAATTTAAGCACTGTCTCGCATTGCCTTGATCTTATCATGGCTTTGCTTCAACGAACTTTTCTGGCGCCTGATCAGTTCCCTGCACTCAGGATCAAGTTCATCTTCATTTTCAAGAGCTGTTTTGTACGCTTTCTGTGCGGCATCCTCACCAAATTCGCAGGCTGCCAATACAGATTTCCTGTCATGACCGGAGATAGCTGTTTTTACATCCATCCAGGTGCGATAAATTTTTCCCATGTTCGTGGTATCGGTTTCTACTTCACCGCCACGCTCACGTACATGCGAACTTAATTCAGTCACATACCCCCTGCTTTCATCTATCATATTGTTAAAGATGGCGTGCAGGTCGGTGTCCCTGTCTTTACTATCTTCAATTGCTTTTGTGTAACCTTCAATACGATCATTATTGATCATGATAAGGTCGTTCAAAACTTCTACCATTTCTTCTGTCGTTGTCATAATTGTATGTTTTTGATTACAACTACTTCCATAAAAATTTTGTGCCAATATTTTCAAACCCTGTTCTGGTTTGAAATACAGGCATTTTTATATTTTATATGGGGTTATGTTTAGCCCACTCCACACTTTCAACACTTTTCGGCTCCAATGCCAAACCACGATTATGTGCAAAAAAAACCAGGCGCATGGCCTGGTTTAAATGATGTGTCGTTTGAATTTACAAAGCGGCTTTTTTCTTGTCCATCTCTGCAGCTTTAGCAGGATTTTTAAGGTAAGTGTATATTTCGCTCATGTTTCCCAACAGTTCCATATACTTTGCTCTGTGTGATTTTTGAACTTCATTACTGGCGAAATAAGCGATCACTTTATCTCCATATCCTAAAAATTCATTCATCGCTGCCTTAGTTTTGGTAGTAAGATCTGCTTTTTTCTTGGCATCCTTTTCAAGGTTCACGGCAATACTCAAGTCAGAACTCACGGCATATAAATGTTTAGTCATTAAGATGGTAGCATCAATACCGTTATCATTGGCAATGGCGCTTTTAATTACAGATGTAAGTTTTGCTTTGCTCGCATCGTCATCCTTTTTATTTGCGCCAACATAGGTTTGGTTAAAAAGATCAATGGAGTAATTATAAGGCAATAAAAAACTGCCCGGGTTTTTTGCGATCAGTTCTTCGTATTTAGCAAACAGGGCGGCATTGTTACCCGATTTTTTTGCCTCTTCACGAACAGCCATCATTTCAAGGTCGGTCCAGTATTCGCTCGTGGGATACAATCTTTTACCCTTCTCTAATACTGCCTGTAGTTTGGCAGCATCGCCATTGCGGGAATAATAATCGGCCAGGTATTCATACACTTCCAGGTACTGCGATCCAGAAACATTCGCATCAGCAAGAATGCTGTAGTATTTAATGGTTTCCGCATCTTTTTTCAGTTGCATGGCAGCAATAGCAGTGTTTAAAACCAATGCTGTATCCAGTGCATTTAACGTTACATCTTTGTAAGTATATTTTTTTGCAAGGATGTAATTTTCCACTTCCTGCGCTTTTTGAAATGCCTGGAAAGCCGTTTCAAAGTCTTTTTCATTAAATGCAGCAGCACCCGCATCATATAGGCCGGCATACAGGTCGAGGAAAGAAGCATAGTTTTCAAATTTCAATCTAATCTCTTTGGGATCCAGTTCCTGGTTTTTTTTATAAGCATCAAACGCCTGCGACTTCAGGGCAAGTTTTTCTGCAGTGGGCACAGCCTTATCGTATGAATAAGCATTGTACACCCTGCCCTTAAAATACCATGCATCGGGCTTTGTTGCATTTTTAGGGTCTGCAATATGTTTGTCGATGGCAACCTTCGCTTCCGAAAATTTTTGATCGCCCAGTAATTTGTTTACGTCATCAAGACTCTGCGCTCCTGCGCCGAAGCTGGCTCCTAACAGGGCCGCCAACACTAAAAATTTGTTCATGTGAGATCGGTTTTTTAAAAATTAAAGATATTTCATTCAGGGTAAACATTGGATGAAATAACGCCCTAATTTTCATAAACTATGCCAGCAATGGCAAATATTTGTTATATCGCATTGCTGCATATTCTTTAGTAATTTTAGCGCTTTAAGTGATTACAAAAGATACCATACAAAAAATTCAAAGCCAGGTAAAGATCACCGATATCGTGGGTGATTATGTGAAGCTCAAAAAACGGGGCGTTAACTACCTCGGCTTGTGCCCTTTTCATAACGAAAAAACGCCCTCCTTTACTGTTTCCTCCAACAAGGAAATTTACAAATGCTTTGGTTGTGGTAAAAGCGGCAACGCCATCAATTTTTTGATGGAGATGGAAAAATACAGCTACGTGGAAGCGCTGCGGGCGCTGGCAGCCCGCTACAATATAGAAGTAGAAGAAACCGCTACCAGCCCGGAGTATAAGCAACAGCAGCAAACCTCCGAAAGCCTCTTCATCATCAATAAATTTGCGCAGGAGTTTTTTACCGATACCCTGCTGAATACAGAAGATGGAAGGGATATCGCCCTCAGCTACCTGCAATCGAGGGGATTTACAGAAGAAACGATCAAAAAGTTTCAACTGGGCTTTAACCCCGAAAGCAGGGATAGTTTTGCCAAAGCAGCCACTGCTGCCCAATACAGCACCGAGTTATTGCTCAAAACAGGTTTGGTAGTACAGCGGGATGATCGCCTGCAGGATAATTACCGGGGCCGGATCATTTTCCCGATCCATAACCAATCCGGCAAAGTATTGGGTTTTGGCGCCCGCATCATCAAATCAAATGATCGTGCACCCAAGTACATCAACACACCCGAGAACGAGATCTACATAAAAAGTAAGATCCTTTACGGCTCTTATTTTGCACGGCAGGCCATCGACAAAGCAAATGAATGTTTATTGGTAGAAGGATACACCGACGTGATAAGCCTCCACCAGGCGGGTGTTGAAAATGTGGTGGCCAGTGGTGGTACATCCCTTACAACAGATCAGCTGAGGCTCATTAAAAAATACAGTAACAACCTTACCATCGTTTATGATGGCGACTCGGCAGGCATCAAAGCCGCTTTGCGTGGCCTCGACCTGGCCCTGGAAGAAAGACTGGATGTAAGATTGGTGCTGATACCTGACGGTGAAGATCCTGACAGTTTTGTAAACAAAGTGGGTGCGGCAGACTTCAGGAAGTTTGTAGCAGAAAATAAAAAAGACTTCATCATTTTCCAGTTGGAGATCGCATTGAAAGATGCGAACAACGACAGCGCAAAAAAATCGGAAGTAGTGAACCAGGTGGCGGAAACCATCGCCCGCATTAACCGTGCAGAAGATTTTACCAAAAGGCAGGATTATATCAGGCAGGTTTCCCAGATTTTAAAAATTGACGAAACGGGTTTTAATGCGCTGGTGAATAAAGTATTGCGGGATAAGATAGCAAAGGAAGAGTCGAAGAACTACAATAATACTGCTGCCGAAGCAGCTACGCCAACGGCTCCTGCAGTGGATGCCCCCGCAGATGTGCTGGACCTGCTGAGAAGCACTGATGAGCAACAGGAACGGGGATTAATAAGAGCCCTCCTGGAATTTGGCATTGAATCCTGGAATGAAACGGACACGGTGGCCGATTTCCTGTTCAAAGAAATTGAAGATAACGAACTGGAAAATATGTTCGACAACAAAGACCTCGTAAGCGTGCTCGGTTTATACAAAACCTGGTACACACAGGGCTTAAAACCCACCGACGAAAACTTTATTTATTATGACGACCCGAAGATTTCCCAGTTGGTGATTCAACTGATGCAGGAACTGCCCCCGGAAATAAACCCACGTTGGGAGGAAATTTACCAGGGCCACATACAGGGGCGGAAGCAACTGTATAAAGAAGAAGTGATGATGACGCTCTCCCACATCAAACTCAGGAAAATAAGAAAGCTGATTTTAGAAAATCAAAAGGAATTGCAGGCCAGTACAGAACCGGCCTACCAGGACTCCCTGATAAAGTTCAATATGCAGTTAAAGCAACTTGAAAAGAAAATTACCGAACAACTGGGTACGGTGATCTTTAAATAATTGCAGTAGCAACAAAATAGTAAGGAAAATCTACACTTCCACAGCCACTCTTTTACTGCGGCTTGCGATTTTGGGCTCCAGTAATGTTACTTTTTTAAACATCATGGCAGTCCATACATTGTCCAGTACCACCCTTTGATCAGGTTCATAACCATGGCAGCAAACCATATCCCAGTTTTCATCCCTGCATAAATCGCTGGCGATCTTGCTGGCAGGCTTTGGAAAAGCCACCCACAATTTACCTTCCTGGTTCATAGCAGGAGCTACCTCGTTGGCAATATCCAGTAACTGCTTTTTGCTTACTGCAAATACCAATGCAAAATCAATAGTGCGATTACGTAATAAGGGAGTTACACTTTTGCAAAAATTCAGCTTTGCAAAGTGTTTTTCAACTGAACTTGGAAGACCCTGGATCAATAAGTTTTTCTCGTTGCCGAGTTGCAACTTCTCTAGTACCGTTTCTAATGCCATACGCCCACTGAAACTTTTGAGTTAAAAGAAAACTACCTGCGGGTTATATCCCGGTATGATAGCATAATAAGGCTGCAAAGGTATGAAATTTACGGCTTCTTTTCAAATAAAACAACAAAAAACTCCGCCAAAAGGCGGAGTTCTACTTGATTATGATCAAATTTTATAATGTTATCTTACCGGCTTGTAATATCTCAGCGCCTCCGGCATATACTTTTGCAGCTGTGCAATCCGGTTCTCATCCGATGGGTGACTTGACAAAAATGCCGGTGGTTTATTGCCCTGGCTGGCAGCCGCCATACGTTGCCAGAAAGGGATCGCTTCCCTTGGGTTGTAACCCGCCATGGCCGTAAAGATCAACCCGAAACGGTCGGCTTCCAGCTCCTGTTTTCTTGAATTGGGCAATAACACACCCACCTGCGCCCCGGGGGCAAACACGTTGTTAAAAAGGCTGTTGGCCCGCTGATTATTCTGCGTAAATATGTTACCTGCTACCTGCAATCCCTGCGCTACCGCCACCTGGCTCATCCTTTCGTTACCGTGGTTGGCAATAGCGTGTGTGATCTCATGCCCCATTACCACTGCCAATGCAGCTTCATTTTTAGTAACCGGCAATAAACCCGTGTACACTACCACTTTACCACCGGGCATACACCAGGCATTTACCTGCGCATTATCTACCAGGTTAAATTCCCATTTGTAACCACTAAGATCTACTGAATTTGGTTGACTTCTATAATAGTTGGTGATAGCTGTAGCAAGCCGCTGACCTACCCTTTTTACCATTTCCGCATCCCTGCTGGCAG
>CBFGLL010000163.1:0-5787 GCA_965649585.1 uncultured Chitinophagaceae bacterium
TAGTTCATCGTTTGCATTGGAATAGTAGCAGAGCAGCTGCCATATTTAGGAAATGCAGGGCAACCACCGTTTGAAGACTGGTGTAAGGGTGTATCGCTCACAAAATCATTTCCGCAGGTGGCATCACCCCAGATATGACGAAGGTTTAACCAGTGACCTACCTCGTGGGTAGCAGTTCTTCCTTTTCCATAAGGAGCGGCAGCAGTTCCTGTGTTTCCGGTAGCCCTGTCGTCAAGCACTACGCCATCGGTAGCAGCGGGACCACCAGGGAACTGAGCATATCCAAGGATACCTCCACCCATATTGCACACCCAGATGTTCAAGGTGTTTTCAGGGTTGGTTGGGTTGATACCGCCCTGGCTTGCCTTCTTCATAGCATCATTGGTAGTCCAGCTTTTTTTGTTGGTGGCTTTACGGTTGATGGTTGATAATACAAACCTGATCTTGGTATCTCCGGAACGAACAGACTGGAAATAGGATGGTGTGGAATTGTAGTCTGAGTTGCCGGCAGAAAAATCCGCATTCAATACATCAATCTGAGATTGGATCTGCGCATTAGAAATATTTTCAGCACTTAGTTTATACAATACATTAAACACAACGGGGATTACCACGTTGCCTTGAGCATCCCTTACACTTGAATAAGTCTCAGGGTGTTTGATGTACTCAGCCGTAAATCTTTCAAGGGCTTCCAGTCGCTCGCCTCTTGATGGATCATTTTTAATTTGTTCAACCAATACTTCATGAGATGCACAGCGCCCGCTTGCAACAGGTTCTGCAGTTTCCATCTCGGAATTCATGTTAGTGTCCTTAGTGCAGGAAGCCGCAAATAGCGAAACACTTACTACAATGGCCAGCGTTTTTTTCATTTTGTGTGTTTTTATTTTTAACAATTGACCATTAAGTTATTTCAATAAATAATTCAAAAATCAAACGGGTAGAAAAAAAACTAAAAAAACTAAATTTCCCCGATAGCCTGTAGTATGGGTACTACAAGCCGGTAATTAGGCGATGCTTTAAATACTATTACTGATTTTTATTCGTTAGCAACCTAACATTTACCTCTTAAACCACTATCAAATGAAAAAAACCATCGGCCTTTTGGCCATTATTGCATTGATTGCCACATCTTGTTCAAGGTCGGTAACAGTGCAACAGGCAGCTAATAAAAGTTTTAAAAGCTGCAGGCCTTTAAGGTAAAAAGCTACGATTGATTAAATTTTCACCCGGTACTATACCGGGTTTTTTACGTTTATAACGGGCCAGTTTGGTGCTACTGGCAATGTTTTTGTAATTATCCATAGCAGAATGTATTATTAATTAAAAAAGAAGCATTTATGAAATTGAACCTACTGATGGTAACCGCAATAGCAACAGTGGTAGGCCTGGCGAGTTGTAAACCAAAGGCGCCTACAAACCAGGTGGCCAGCAATAACCCTTCGGCAGCAGAAGTGACCCGTGCAGATATCACTAATATTACCAACCGGGAGATTTCGGCCTGGGAGTTTGCCAAAACAAAACAACTTGACAAACTCGACAATTTACTGGCAGATGATTACCAGGCTTTTTTTGGAAAAATAGTGATGAATAAAGCAGAAGTGATCCGAAATTTCCAGGCATCACAAATCAACAACTACAGGCTGTATAATATTAAAGTGAAAAAAGTAGCAGACAATACAGCAATCATCCACTATGAAGCCCTTCAAAATGCCAGGGATCCCGAAGGTGATCAGTGGATGCCAGTGGTAGCTGTTTCTACAGTGTATGTAAAAAGAGCAAATACCTGGTTCCCCGTTTTTTATCATGAAACACCTATGATCAATCAATAACTCCGGAACTGATAAAAATAAAACCCCGCAAATGCGGGGTTTATTATAAGAAGTTAGTGTGGTAAAACAGCGTTTATATTAAGTTTAAAGCCTGCGCAAAAAAGGTGACATTAAAAGGAAGTACCAATGAACAATACCCGCCGCCTATAGCATATACTCCAAAAAAAGCAGCGACAGAAATCAAAAATAAGATCCAATAAATACCACTTGAACGTTTTTTCTCAGACATGTTGAAATAGTTTTTGCAAATATAGGGTAGTTCATAACACAACTATCAGCCTCAACAAAAAAACCATAAATAATAGGCATATAGAAAGCCGATATGTAAATTGCGTACCAAATACACATTTGCATGACCATAAATTTCTATGTTGCCTTTGCCAGCAGGTATGGGCAATCATTAGCAATTAAAATTTTCAGCTTTAATAAAAAAGGTGATTTAAGGGCAATTGAATTTCCATTATCCTACCATAATGAATCCTACTGGCATTTACAACTGGATACCGAAGAACAGGAAATAGCAAAAGAATTTGAATACAGCTATATTTTCCGGGACACTGACATCGGTTACGAAAAAGAGTTTAGCAAGAGCACACCCGTACAACTTAAAAAGCTCGATGCAGATACATTAAATATTGTTGACGAATGGAATGATGATAAAACCTATCCCGATGTGTTCTCTTCCATTCCTTTCACCACTGTGTTTCATCATAGAGAAAAGGTAAAGACCCCTGATACAAAAAAGCCAACGCATATTTTCAGGGTGAAAGCACCTGCACTGGCGGCCGGCAAAGTAGTATGCCTCACGGGCAATAATAAAAAACTGCACAACTGGAGTACGGCCGGGCCCCTGCTCATGGAGTTTAAAAAATCCTATTGGCAGCTGAGGGTAAATCTTTCCAAAGAAAAATTTCCGGTGGAGTACAAATTAGGTGTCTACGACCTGGAATCTCAACAAATGGAATACGAGGCTGGCGACAATAGGATATTACCTTCCCTCGACGAAAAGAACAGCCTTACCTTTCTTCATCAAAACCTGGATACCAGCCAAAACAAATGGCGGGGTGCTGGTATTAATGTGCCGGTGTCTGCGCTGCGGTCGGAGAATAGCTGGGGAGTGGGGGAGTTTACCGACATCAACCTTCTGACCGATATTTCAAAAGCTGCCGGTTTAAAATTGATCCAGTTATTGCCCATCAACGATACCACGTCTACGCATAGCAACAAGGATTCATATCCTTACTCTGCTGTTTCGGCCTTTGCATTGCATCCCATTTATTTAAATGTGAGAAAAATAGCGGCTGCTCTTTCAGTAAAGTTTACACCGGAAATGCAGCAGGAAATTGAAACCCTCAACAAAAAAGAAACCCTGCACTATGAGGAGGTGCTTGCCATAAAGCAGCAAGCCATCAGGCATATTTACGAAGAGGATAAAATAAATTTTAAAGATGATTTTGGATGGTTTTCTTTTTTTGATCTCCATCGGCATTGGCTGGTGCCTTATGCAGCTTTTTGCTACCTGCGTGATAAAAATAAAACGGCAGATTATACGCAGTGGGGTGAATTTGCCAACTATGATGAAGATGCCATCCAAAGCCTGGTGAGCCCTGAGAATGATTTTTATGATGAAGTGGCACTGCATTATTTTACCCAGTACCATTTGCATCTGCAATTAAAGGATGCGGTGGACTACGCACATAAAAATGGTATTATCATTAAGGGTGATCTCCCCATTGGCGTGGGTAGATTTAGCTGCGATGCCTGGATGTACCGGGATTTATTTCATATGGACATGCAGGCCGGAGCGCCGCCCGATGCCTTTGCCACAAAGGGGCAAAACTGGAGCTTTCCTACCTACAACTGGGAAAAAATGGCGCAGGATGATTATGCCTGGTGGCGCCAGCGCATGGAGCACATGAGTAATTATTTTGATGCTATCCGCATAGATCATGTACTTGGCTTTTTCAGGATATGGAGTATCCCTTTCCATGCAGTGGAAGGCATTTTTGGAAGGTTTGTGAGCAGCTGGCCCGTGCCCGCTTACGACTTTAGCAATGCCGGCCTCCATTTTTCAGAAGAGCGTTATTGCAACCCCTACATAACTGAAGAATTATTGCAGCGCTGGTTTGGAGAAAATGCCCAGCTTGTGAAAGAAAAGTTTTTAAATAATTACCAGTTCAAAGAGGAGTATAATACTCAACGAAAGCTTTTACGCTATTTTGAAGATTACCCGGAACATTCATTTCTTCAAACAGGATTATTTGATCTCCTGAGTAATGTGATCGCCTTTCGGGACGATACACACGCAGGCAATTATCATTTCAGGATAGGAGTGCATGGTACCGATTCGTACAAAGCTTTTTCGCACCATGAGCAACAGATCATTGATCGAATGTTCAACGAATATTTTTTCAAAAAACAGAATAGTTTGTGGGAAGAAGAAGGCATCAAAAAGCTCAATGCTTTAAAACGCAGTACCAACATGCTGATATGTGCAGAAGACCTGGGCATGGTGCCGGAAATGGTTGAACATGTGTTGGAAAATATGCAGATGCTGGCATTGGAAGTACAACGTATGCCCAAAAGAGCAGGCGAAGAATTTTCAAACCCCGGTAATTCACCATATCTCAGTGTAGTAACACCCTCCACCCACGATATGGCTACTGTGAGAGAATGGTGGGAAGAGGACAGGAACGTATCACAAAAATTCTTCAACCAGCAGTTGCAGCATTATGGCGAAGCTCCTTATTATGCTGAGCCATGGTTATGCAAAGATATTATTCGTCAGCACCTTGATTCACCGGCCATGTGGGCTGTATTTTTGCTGCAGGACCTGCTGGCAATGGACGACCGGCTTAGAAAAGAAGATCCGGCAAGCGAACGCATCAATAACCCGGCAAACCCCGATCATTACTGGAACTACCGCATGCATTTTACCCTGGAACAATTAGCAGGAGAAGCTGGTTTTATCGTAGGCGTACAACAACTGGTGAAAGATAGCGGCAGGTAAACAGCACATTTGTTTTTTTTGTAAGTTGCCCTTATGAAGTTGAATTACAAAACCTACGAACTTCCATTCACCCATCCTTTTACGATTTCAAAAGGTACCAAAACCCATCAGCCAACCCTGGTGGTAGAACTGGAGTATTTTGGTTTCAAAGGTTATGGAGAGGCGCCGGCCATCAGTTATTATAATATTCCTATTGAAAAAATGCTGTCCGATCTCGAAGCAAAGAGAGACCTTGTTGAGCGGTTTTCCTTCAGCGATCCGGAGCGGTACTGGCACTACCTGCACCATCTATTCCCGCAAAATAATTTTTTGGTTTGTGCGCTTGATATGGCTGGCTGGGATCTTTTTGGAAAGATGAGAAATAAACAACTCCATGCTGCCTGGAACCTCGATACCAGCAAAGCGCCGCTTACTGATTATACGATCGGCATAGATAGCATTGAAAAGATGGTTGCAAAAATGAAAGAACGTCCCTGGCCGATCTATAAAATAAAAGTGGGTACAGGAACTGATTTGGAAATGGTAGCAGCTTTAAGAAAGCATACAGACGCTATTTTCAGGGTGGATGCAAATGCGGGATGGACACTAGAAGAAGCCCTGCAAAAAATTCCGGTGTTGAAAAGCCTCGGTGTTGAATTTGTGGAACAGCCACTGGCAAAAGATGATTGGAGCGGTATGAAAGTTTTATACGAACAGTCACCACTTCCGCTAATTGCAGATGAATCATGCGTTGCAGAAACTGATGTGATAAAATGTAAGGATCATTTTCACGGCATCAATATTAAACTTACCAAGTGCAGCGGCATTACGCCAGCCAGGAGAATGATCAGCGAAGCCAGGAAACATGATATGAAAGTGATGATCGGCTGTATGAATGAAAGCTCAATTGGAACCGCTGCCATTGCGCAACTGGCGCCATTGCTCGATTACGTGGATATGGATGGACCG
>CBFGLL010000164.1:0-5766 GCA_965649585.1 uncultured Chitinophagaceae bacterium
TCTGAATTTTCTGTTCCGAATGGAGAACTGTGATTACCTGCACTGTTGGGTAATTCTATGATCTCTGCTGTGCGGAAGGTTCTGAGATCCACCCTTGCCAACCTTGGTGTGTTATTACCATTTACAAATACCCATTTACCATCTGCGACACCGTCGGTCATCGACATTTCTACGTGGTGCAGATCGTCCCAGGGTACAAAACCGTGAGAGGTATTCAACATAGGTTTGGTTTCTTCGCTGTAACCCCAACCTTTTTCGGGATCAACAGAGAATACGGGGATAACACGGAGCAATCTTCCGCTAGGCAGGCCGTACACACTTAATTGTCCGCTAAATCCACCTGACACGAAATTGTAGAACTCATCGTATTTACCGGGGGCTACATAAGTTTTAGACGCTGCATCGCCACTCACGGCCGTTTCGGCGCTCTTGGGTTTGCAGGAGCTGATATACAGGGCCGACGACAGCGCCAGCAGGCATATCATTGTTTTTTTACTGAGCATAGTTTTAGTATTTAAGAATGAAAGTCAATTCTTATTATTGAAAAAATAACGACTGGAAATTGTAACCGGGCGTATTATTTTGCCCCGTCGTTCTGGCGCATGAATTCTACGATATCCCTGGCTTCCTGCTCTGCAAGATTTTGATTGGGCATACGCACCAGGCAAAGTTCCAGTTGTGCCTGTACTTCGGGATCTTTATCGATCATCGGATCTGGATTGGTGATAAAATTCATCAACCAATGCGGTGTTCTTCTTTCAGTAACACCTTTCCAACCTGGTCCCACCAGTCTTTCGTCGGTTGTTTTATGGCAAGAAAAACATTTTGTTTCTGCAATTGCTTTACCCTTTGTTGCCATAGCAGCGTCCAGGGCGCCCACCGTTACATTGGTTGCATCAAATTTTCCTTCTCCCCTTGTTGGGTCGTAGGTTGCTGCATCTGGTACGGTGGCAGGTGTTTCAGTTGTAGTAGTTGCCGTTGTTGTTTTTTTATCATCACCTCCGCAAGAGGCAGCAAACATCAAAACGGTAATGCTAAAAATCGATAAGATCTGTTTGTTCATGTTGGTTCATTTTAGTTGTTCAAAATTAATTCGGGGGCTATTTATATTCTATGATTATAATCATGTTTCCACTTGAACTTTGACCATAATTTGCAGGTTTTGATTGCGTTATAAATTTCTACAGATGATAGAAATTGCTTGCCACTTTATGACTGTACACATACCGATGGTATTTTTCAACATACGCCAGCAACCGCAAAACAATTTCGTAAAAAAAATCCGGATACTCATTTTTTTGTCAAAAAAATATCAGCCATAATTATTGGCATGGTCTTTTCGGTATGGTTTGTATCAGTTTCGGGAAGAGGGTGGTTTGTTAACACGAGCCTGAGAATACACCTCAACCACCTGACCTGGGTAATGCCAGCGTAGGGAAAACGAAACGACAGGGACTTCGGTTAAACCCGGAGTCTTTTTTATTTGTTTTTATGTTGGAAACTTTTCTCACTTTTTGTTTCTTTTTTATTGTGCGTTACATCGTCTCCTTTTGTATCCTGCTCTTCTCCTTCCCTGTGATCGAGGTTGTCTTTATTTTCAGGCCTTTGTTTTTTCTGTTCGGATGACTTGAAATTTTTTCCATCGGTCTGTCCTAAGTTATTTTTCATTGTTTTATTTTTTATGGTGATTAAATTATTTTTCTGAGATTAATTGCTTCAATTTTTTCTAAACTCACAGAAGCAGCGCCAAACGGCACTTTATCCGCTTTTTCCGCAGTGGAAAATGCTGAAAACGGGAAACTCTCGGAGGGAGATTTAGAAATAGGTTTTTCCTTTTAGAATGACCGTGGCGGCCCTATTTATATAATCCATAAATTATTTTTTATACAGTTTGGCGCTCAAACTGTGCCAAAGGACATGGACTAATTGGTATCCAAAAATTTCGACAATAAGGCCCGGTGGCGTGGTTCACAGTACAGCATGCGCCGGACCGTAATCGCCTTTGATTGGAGCGGGGAAATAAAGCCACTATTGAGGATGTGATCGCCTTTTAAGATTGAATTGCGAGGCATTTTTTTTACCTACAGACTTATATAATTTTTGGGATTGACTTGTTTTTATGTACAAGCATGCCGGCAGGCAATTTTTTTGCTACCATTCTTTGCAACAAATAATTAATTCGATCACAATAAAAACAAAACATTATGCAACATCAACGAAACTATGGCCGTGGTATAAACGAAGATCGTTACCAGGGCCAGCGTAATAGAGACAATTATGGTTATCGTAATAACTATAACAACGATGAATTTGAAGAGGATGATTTTGATGTAAACGATGAGTATGATAATGATCATCACAACAGTTATAACAGCATGAGAGTTGGCCAGGGAAATTATGAAGACAGGGACAGTGGTTATCCCAGCGATCATCGTGGTTTTGGAAGCGAAAATGGAGGATATCAATCCCGATCGGGACGAAGAGGCTATGGTGGTGCCAACAGGGATGTAAACCGTAGTAACAGCAGAAGCGGCTCCGGCTGGAACGACAGTTTTAATTACGGCGCTAATGATCGTGGCCGTCAGTCGGGTTCAAGCTGGGGAGAGTTTAACGGCAATGCGGGAAGAGCGGGCGCCCAATATGGCGGAAGCCAGAGTGGCTGGGGTGGAAGAGACAGCCAGGAAGATTATGGCCGTGAGCGCAGGGATAATCGTTTCGGAGAACGAAATGAAAGAGGCTATGATTATTCCGGTGAGGGAGGCCGCTGGCAACCTATGCAACAGGACGACCGATTCGACAGGCAGCACAGCAGGCGAGGTGATAGGAATGAAGATGATCGTAGCCGGAGAAGCGAATCCAACTGGAACCCAAGAACCGGGGCCTATAATTCGTCTTACGGCAGGGAAACCAATGATTACGGCAGAAGTGAAAACGGCCGTAGAGGCACATCAGGACGGTCATCCGGCCGTTATGAATCTTACGGAAGAAACTCAAGATAGCGGGTCTTTTACTGGGGAGGAGACTGGGAGAACAGGAATGCCTAAGGGCCTGCAATCCATTTTTTTAAAAAGGATTGCATTTTGTTCCTGTAACCAGGTCTCCTTCTTTATTGTTCATTTTACAAAACTACATACCGATGTCACAGTCAAAAAAAGCTGCAACCAACAACGCAGCAAATGAAACGGCACCCAATACAGATCAGCGCAACGAAGGTTCTAAGCAAAGTGCCGGAACAGAAAATAAAACAGGCAGGGGGGAAGAAAACCAGGAATCATTGCTAGAAAAGTTTTTTCACGATCAGTTGAAAGATATTTACTACGCTGAAAAACAAATTATAAAGGCATTGCCCAAAATGCAGGAAGCATGTACCACCGAAGAATTAAAAGATGCATTTGAAGATCACCTTCATCAAACCAATAAGCATGTAAAACGGCTGGAAAAAGTTTTCAAAATTTTGGAAAAGCCAGCCGAAGGTAAAAAATGTGAGGCTATAGAAGGTTTGATCAGCGAATGCGAAAGCATTATTGAAGAAACGCAGCAAGGTAGCATGACAAGGGACGCCGCACTCATTATAGGCGCACAAAAAATAGAACACTATGAAATTGCAACCTATGGTGGCCTGGTGCAATTAGCCATCACCATCGGCGAACATGAAGTGGCCGACCTGCTGGATACAACGCTTGCAGAGGAAGAAGATACGGATTGCCTGCTCACCGGGATTGCTGAAGGTTATATCAACATGGAGGCAGAAGAAGAGCAGAAATTCAGAAGAGTAAGGGCAAAAACACGGCAGGCCGAATCAACAGAAGCATAAGAACAAACAATTTATGGAAAGCTTTTTGATGCAGTAATACCTGTATGCATTTAGCTGGGGGAATACCCTCTGTAATTAATCCTCACCGAAAATACCAGCCCATGGAGCACTTAGAAAAAAAGGAAATATTGAGCGATAAAATAAAAGAAGTGATTGGTAAAATGCTTGATTGTGATGAAATGCCTGTTACCAACATTTCGGTACATATTGCTGAGCATCTGCAACTAAATTATAGTTACCTGTCAGATGTGTTTTCGGGTGTAAACGGTGATACTATTGAGCACTATATCATCAAAAAAAGGATAGAAAAAGCTCGTCATCTCCTCGCTTCCACCCGCATGGAGATAGGCAAGATTGCAAAATGCCTCAATTATAAAAGCTGTACGCATTTCAGTGCGCAGTTCAGGGCGATTACGGGCTTGCGCCCTTCATTTTTTAGAAAGATGGCCAGGGAAAAGAATATGGCGGTTGTTCAACACACGAGCACCGCAGCCTTGCCACAACTGGCATAGATATAATTTTGCTTACATCTCCTCAGTAAATACAGCCTTCTTTACCGGTGGCTGTATTTTTTTAAAAAAAATTCAGAGCTGGTACTGTTGTTGTATTTCTAAAATAAAAAATATGAAAGCAATTATTTTTTGCAGCATTGTATTGGCGTTCGGTAGCAGTTGCAACAATGCCCGCCACGAAGAAAAACATGCGCACACAGATAGTGTTGCAACGCATCAAGCCGATACCAGCCAGGGCAGCCCGATGCAGCAACTCATGGACTCCATGATGAATGACATGTTCGCCACAAAATCTACCGGCAACAATGATGTGGATTTTGCCCAGATGATGCTGGTGCATCACCAGGGTGCGGTAAAAATGGCTGAGCTGCAAATTGAGAAAGGAAGCAGTGAACCGCTTAAAGAATTTTCCAGGACCGTGGTGAAAACACAGATGGCAGAGATAGACAGCTTCAGAAGAGTGTTAGCGGTTACTTCCCCGGTGATAACGGGCGATTCATCCGAGTTTCACAAAGCTATGCAAGGCGGTATGCATTCTATGATGGGTCATGATCACCAGTCAAAGGACATTGATACGGACTTTGCCGAGTTGATGATAGGGCATCACAAGGGGGCCGTGGATATGGCAAAAGCCTATTTAAAATTTGGTACCAATATTGGTTTAAAAAACATCAGCGATGCCATTATTCAAACCCAGCCAAAAGAAATTGACTGGCTGAATGAATGGTTGAAAAACAAAAAATAAAAGGTGGGATTATTTAGCGGGGGCAGCGTTGGGTTAACCGTATTCTTAACAAAACTCTAACTCCAAAATGTGCACAAGTAAAAAAGCTGCACAATAAAAAAACTAAATTGCTGTTATTAATTTAACCTGCACACAACCTGCCTGAAACTTATTCTTCATCTTTTAAAAAAATGAACAGGCTATGGATTATTCAAATTCCCCCGTACAACAAACAATTCACAATGCTACCTCATGGATCGGACACCGTAACTTCGACAACAAAGATGTAGCCACAGGGCAAAGTTTTTTAGCAAACAGCGATGTTGACTTGCAAAGCATTGAAATTTTTCCAACAGTAGTTACCCGGCCGGGTAAGGTATTAATGACGGTGTATGAATTCAATGAGCATACCAATGAATGGGGTGCGTCACTGGGCTCAGCAAGCGTTGATTTTAATAAAGATTGCAATGGCCGGTGGGTTCCATTTAATTTAAACGGTTTGCATTTGCAAAAAGGAAAATCTTATGCGTTTAAATTAGAAAGTGGTGATACCTATATAGGTGTTGGCGAAGCAGCTGGCAGCGCAAAACAACCACCATTTGCCAATGGCAGGGAGTGGAGGTTTACCAATAACAGTAACACGCCACGTAGCTTTAAATATTTTAGCCTTGCATTCAGGCTCGGGCTTAAGGCAGCTTGATTTTATAAGATTTAAT
>CBFGLL010000165.1:0-5654 GCA_965649585.1 uncultured Chitinophagaceae bacterium
CAGTAAAACAAGTTTTGAACTTACAAATATCAACGGTAAAACTACCGTAAGCAGCAATTCGTCTATTCCCAATATGTTTATGTCAAAAGACTATCCAACGGGTTCGCTGGTAGCTGCTGCGGCTTATGATGCACGCAATCATAAATTGTTCTTTACCCCGATGCGGGTAGGAGAGCTGCGCTGGGTTGACCTCGACATAAAAAATGAAACCCCGAAGTTTTATACCATGGAATCTGACCTGCTGAAATTTGGCAGCGCAGGAACACTTGATGAAAGCAATCATATTACCCGCATGGTGATAGCGGCTGACGGTAACGGTTATGCGCTTACCAACGATGGTAATCATTTTATAAAATTCACCACCGGTAAAAAACCGGTGATCACGGAGCTGGGTGCATTAATTGACGATGAAAAAAATGCAGGCATTTCCATTCATAACAAATGCAGCAGCTGGGGAGGCGATATGCTGGCAGATGCATTTGGAAAATTGTATGTGATAAGTGCAAGCCGCAACGTTTTTGTGGTTGATATTGAAACAAGGGTAGCTACTTACAAAGGTGCGATCACCGGCTTACCGGGCAACTATACCACCAATGCAGCTGCGGTAAATGCAAAAGGAGAAATCGTGGTGGGAAGTGCAAATGTTTTTGCAGGTTACTACAAAGTTGATCTGCAGGATCTGAAAGCAACTCCTATCGAGGGTTCAGACAGAACGTTCAATGCGTCTGATTTTGCCAATGGAAATTTATTGTTACAAAAAGAAGCTGATGCAGCCCGCAAGAACGGCTCAAACCTGCCTGCACTCGATAATGCTTTCAGCAATTCAGACAAACGTGTGTTCCCGAATCCTGTAACCGGCAGCAGTTTTAATGTATTGTTTGATGGTCAAAAAGCAGGAAACTATACCGTAACCTTAACGGATATGAGCGGCAGGGCATTGCAATCGCAGGTAACCAACATTACCAAAGCTATACAAAGCGAAACGATCAATTTGCGTAGCAGGCCATCTAAAGGCATGTATATGGTGAAAGTATTTGATGAATCTAAAAATGTATTGTTTACAGAAAAGATCCTGATTCAATAAGCTTTTTAAGGGTTATAAGTTCGAGGCCGCCAAAAGCGGCCTCTTTTTTATGGCACCAACTTTGTCGACTTTAAACAAAAAACTGAGTCATGCGCTTCCTTGTCAGCCTTTCTATATTATTTTTTGTTGCCTGTAATTCCAGGGATACCGGTAGTAAAACTGTTGTTAACACCGATACCAGTTCTACTACCGTACCGGTAGCGGAATCTTCGGACAACAGCAACCCCGTGCCCGTTGATACTGCGGTGCCTGTAACAGATACGATACCCAAACCTCAACCTGAGTTGAGCATGGCTGATAAAGCAGTGCTGGGCAGGCACTCATTTACACTCCAATGGATCGGCTGGAACAACCCTGGCATTATGGTAATTGAAAAAGCAAAGGACGATTGGTACAGCGTGAAGGGAAAGCAGGAAGGAAATAACGGTTATGTGCTGATCGATGGAAAACTGAGGCCTGTTTTTGAGAATGTGGAAGATGCGGTAATGGAACTGGAGTTTGATGGAAGGATAGAATCCAAAGCCAGCGGCATAAATGGAAATGAAGCCTGTGTGCGAAAAGGAAAACAACGCTTTTTATCAACCAAGGGCAGAAAATACTGGCGGCTACAACAGATGCTCAATTGTGATAGTACCAGTACCGATTATGTAGATATTTATTTCAAATAGAATTATCCCTGCGGTGGAACAATCACCTGGAAACCTGCGTTCACAATTTCTGCTTTTACTTTTTTTACTTTCCCCAGGTATTCGCCATCCACCTGGAAATGCAGCCGGTGTTTTGACTCCAACTGGAGCTTGGTACACTGAAATACTTCCGTTTTTTCAGGGTCGTATCTTTTGTGTGTCACCATCATTTTAAAAATTTCGGAGAAGGATACCTTCCTTACTACTACCACTTCAAATTTATTGTCGTCGAGTTTTCCTTCGGGGTTAATAAGGGCGCCACTTCCATACCGGGTGGCATTGGCAATTACCACCATGGCTGCCTGGCGAATGATAACGCCTTCGTCTGTTTTTATTTTCACCGACATTTTATCATGATGCCACAGTGTTTTCCAGGAAGCTTTTATATAACCCCACATGCCGCGGGTTTGCTCCTGTTCAAATAGTTTTATCATGTAGGCGTTAAAGCCCACATCGCCCAGGTGAATACATAACTCACCATTAACCCGGGTTAAATGAATTGTTTTTTTGCAATTGGATTTGCAGAGTTCCAATGCCTCCTCTATTTTAAGCGGAATCTTTAATTCTTTTGCAAGGCCGTTTGCAGAACCCCCGGGTACAATGCCCAGGCAAATGCCGGGTTTGTTGAGAATGAGTTCCGCCACCAGTTTAATAGTGCCGTCTCCACCTACTGCTACCACTTTATCGGGGGAAATTTTTTCAATGCGGGCCAGGATATCTTCCTGCTGGATATTTTCTTCGAGCAATAAAATGTCGATGGTGAAATCGCTTTCCTGGAAGTGCTCCCGGATGATATTTTCCCAATCGGGATTGTTTTTGCCTGCGTTGGGATTTACTACAAACAAAATGCTGGTGGGTTGTTTCACTTCGTTGCTCAAACTGGTATAAATTTTTCTGTATTTATTCATCATGAACAAAAAAGATGCCTCTAATATCAACCTGCAGGTATACGATGGGTACGGACACACGCATAGCCTGCACTTGTTTGGAAATGTATACAAAGGCCGGCCTGCGAGGGAAAGAAAATACACAAAAAACATTTTTTACAATATCTACCGCCTCATCGTTTTATTTTTTGTGAGGCCTGTGGCTAATGCGCAGGTTCGTTTACATTGGTTTGGCGATGTGATGGAAGCTGAAACCGGAAAAGATGGTTTCTTCAGGTTTGAATGGTCATCAAAGGAGCATTTGCCCGCGGGCTGGCATGAAGCAGTGGTGACATTGGTGGATGATGCAGGAGCCGAATTACAAAAGGAAACCGGTAAAATATTTGTTCCCCATATTACACAGTATGCTTTCGTGAGTGATATTGATGACACGGTGATGGTGTCGCACAGTGCCACTAAGTTTAAACGTTTGCGGGAACTGCTCACCAATCATCCTCACAACAGGCGTGTGTTTGATGGTACCCAGCATTTTTACGAACTGCTGGCCAATACAAGCACTGATCCTGATGTACCGAATCCTTTTTTTTACGTATCCAGCAGTGAGTGGAACCTTTATTTTGACATCCAGTCTTTTTTCCGTTTTCATCGTTTGCCACTGGGTGTGTTTTTGTTGAGCCAGATGAAACAGTGGTTCCAGTTATTTGTAAGCGGGCAAACAAAACACAGCGGCAAGCTCTCGAGGATCTACCGCATCATGGAAGCTTTTCCCAACCAGCAATATGTGTTGATAGGCGATAATTCGCAGGCCGATCCAGGTATTTATGCAGCGATTGCCGATCGTTTTCCTGAAAGGGTGTATGCTATTTATATCCGGAATATAAAGCCATCCAATTATAAAGAAACCAATAAATTGCTGGATGGCATTTTAGCCAGGGAAACTATCCGCACCTGTATATTTAATCATAGTGCAGAAGCCATTGAACATGCTAAACGGGTGGGCCTTATTGATGAAAAAGAAAGCGTTAAAGTAAGCCGTTAATTTTGCGCATTCATTTCATTTGTTTGAAATTTGCCGTGTGCAGCATATTGAACCATATTATAACTGGAGGCATTTATACAGTGCAGAAGACGATAACCGTTCCCCCTTTTATCGCCGTACCTACAGCGAGTTTGAATATTCTCAAACTTTATACAATTATTATATTCACCCGCAGTGGGATGAGTTTGGCAGCAGAACACTCTACCTGAAATTGCTGTACGTGGATTACGATCTTCATTTTTGTATCATTGAATTATTAGGTGAATGGAATGATGCTATTGAAAATGATATTATGACGCTACGCAGGGAAATCACGGATGAATTATATGCCCATGGTATTACAAAATTTATAATGGTAGCGGAAAATGTGCTCAACTTTCACAGCAGTGATGACAGTTATTATGAAGAGTGGCATGAACAACTGGAAGACGAGAGGGGATGGGTAACCATTTTAAACATGCCCCAGCAGAGCAAATATGACTTTACCCGTGCAAGGCTCACCAACTACGTAGAGTTGCTGGAAATGGAACAATGGAGAACGCTGAAGCCGGAAATTATCTTCCAGGCAATAGATTCTGAGATGGGCAAACGTTTGTTCTGAAAATGCATTTGATACAACAGGTATTGAATTAGTATATTTATCCAAACCTAATTTTCATGCCTGCTGCTAAACGATTTTACTCCCTGCTTTTTGTTTTTATCTTTCTTTATGTAAACCTTTTTGCACAAACTCCCCGCAAAAAGATAAGCCTCGACGAAGACTGGAAATTTGCCTTTGGCCATGCTGCCAATCCTGAAAAAGATTTTAACTACAGCATCTCCACTATATTTTCAAAATCTGGTGCAGCACCAGCAACTGCCATTGCTCCCGGCTTTGATGATAAAGCCTGGCGCAGTTTGAACCTGCCGCATGACTGGGCAGTGGAACTACCTTTTGCGAACGTTGACAATTTTGATGTGCAATCGCACGGGTATAAACCTGTAGGTGGTTTATTTCCCGCAAACAGTATTGGCTGGTACAGGAAACAATTTGCTGTGTCGGCAGCAGATTCGGGGCAGCGCTTTCAAATTCAGTTCGATGGTATTTTCCGGGATGCACAAGTGTGGGTCAATGGTTTTTATGTAGGTAATAACAAAAGCGGCTACATCGGTGCTTCGTATGATATTACGGATTTTATCAACTTCCAAAAAAACAATGTGCTGGTGGTGCGGGTGGATGCTACACAATACGAGGGCTGGTTTTACGAGGGCGCTGGCATTTACCGACATGTGTGGCTTAACCAATACAACAATATACACATTGTACAGGATGGCATTTTTGCTTATGCCAGCATCAACAAAAGGGATGCAAGCCTGACAGTGGAAACAAGTTTTGAAAACAAATCTTCCAATGCAGGTAAATTCTCCACGCAGTTTTTTTTGTTGGGCAGAGATGGTAAAAGAGTAGGCGCATCTTCGGCGGCGACATTAAATATTTCACCGGGTATGCCTGCCACCAGCAAACAAAGCATCAAGGTTAAAGGCATTCAACCCTGGGATCTTGATGAGCCATACCTGTACAAGGTTGTAGTGGAGTTGAAAAACAGTGACGGAAAATTAGTGGACAGCAAAATGATCCGTTTTGGTTTCAGAACCATTGACGTAAAGCCCGACGGCCTTTTTTTAAATGGAAAACATGTGAAGATCCTGGGCACTAACAATCACCAGGATCACGCAGGAGTGGGATCAGCGTTGCCGGATTACCTGCAATACTACCGCATCAAGCTGTTGAAAAAAATGGGCAGCAATGCCTACCGCAGCAGTCACCATGCGCCCACACCAGAACTGCTGGAAGCCTGTGATAGCCTGGGTATGCTGCTGATGGATGAGCAGAGATTGCTCAACAGCTCACCGGAATATATGGACCAGTTTGAACGCCTGGTAAAAAGAGACCGTAATCATCCGTCGGTATTTATGTG
>CBFGLL010000166.1:0-5633 GCA_965649585.1 uncultured Chitinophagaceae bacterium
GCCATTGCGCAGGCACTCGCATTTTATGATCCCGTGATCTTTGGTAAAATCATCGATCAATATGCATTTAATAATACCGGCAAAACGGAAGATGAATTGATAAGAGGAATACTGGGACTGCTCGGCCTGGCCATACTCGTGGCCATCGGCAGCAAACTTGCAAAAACATTCCAGGATTATGTACTGCGACTGGTGGTGCAAAAATTTGGGCGCTCGGTTTTTGATGACGGCCTCAAACAAACCCTCCGCCTCTCCTACCAGGAATTTGAAGAACAAAGAAGCGGGGAAACCTTATCCATTCTTCAAAAAACAAGAAGAGATGTAGAAGGATTTTTAAGCTCGGCCATTACAATTGTTTTTTCCACGCTGGTAGGTGTGAGTTTTTTAATTTATTATGCTATCACCAAACATTGGGCATTGATACCGGTGTTTTTAATTGGTGTGGTTTTCCTCGGCGGGCTTACAGGCTTATTAAGTAAAAATATTAAAACCATCCAGCGAAAAATATTCAGGGAAAATGCTGTGATGAGTGGCAACATCACAGAGTCACTTCGCAATATTGAACTGGTAAAAAGTCTGGGCCTCACCTACCCCGAAATTAGAAGGCTCAAAACTTTCACCGCCAGGATCTTTGAACTGGAAATGGAGAAAGTGAAAAAAGTAAGAACACTTTCTTTTTTACAGGATGTTACGCTGAATCTCTTAAAACAATCCATCCTGTTTGTATTGTTGTGGCTCATTTTTAGAAAAGTACTTACGCCGGGAGAACTCATTTCCATGCAAGTGATCATGAATTATATTTTTATGCCCTTGCAGGATCTTGGTAATATCATCCTGGCTTACCGGGAAGCAGAAGCATCCGTAAATAATTTTCATGCGCTGATGCAGAAACCGGTGGAAGTGCGGCCGGAAGAGCCCGTGGAACTTGGTGAAATTTCATCCTTAGAATTTAAAAATGTAGTATTCCGACATAAAACTGCCGGCTTTAATGCAATAGATAATATTTCTTTCAAAATCAGCGTGGGTGAGTCCATCGCTTTTGTGGGGCCAAGCGGATCAGGCAAATCCACCCTGGTAAAATTGTTGGTGGGTTTGTATACCCCTGTATCGGGTGACATTTATTTCGACGACACATCTGTAAAAGAAATCAGGTACAACAAAGTGCGAAGGCAGATAGGGTTTGTAACACAGGAAACGCAGCTTTTCGCCGGCACGGTCCGGCAGAATCTTCACTTTATAAAGCCTGGCGCCACCGATGAAGAAATGCTGGAAGTATTGGAAAAATCGGCTTCCTATACCCTGCTGAATGGAGAAAAGAAGCTGGATACCATATTGGGAGAAGGCGGTACAAAATTATCAGGCGGGGAAAAACAACGTTTGTCTATTGCAAGAGCCCTGCTGCGGCAACCACGCCTCATCATTTTTGATGAAGCTACGGCCTCCCTCGATTCGCTCACAGAAGAACAGATCACCGAAACGGTGAACAGGATTGCAGCCGATAAAAAACAAATGATCATCTCCATTGCCCACAGGTTAAGCACCATCATGAATATGGATACCATTTATGTACTGGAAAAAGGCAGGATCGTGGAGAGCGGCACGCACCAGCAACTGCTTGAGATAAAGGGCTTGTATTATGCTATGTGGCGACAGCAAATTGGAGAAAGAAAAATGCCAGACCTTCTTCCGGCAAAAGGTTTTCCACAATAGTGTAAAACTCCCCCTTCCCGTTCAGCATTAAAGCCATTAGTTTTGAACCTCTGCAAAACATTTAAAAACTAACAAATGAAAAATCGCATCAAATTATTTTTACTCGTATTTACCACAATCCTGCTGATGGCAGGCCAGTTACATGCCGCTGCCATTGTACCGGGAACAAGCAACAATCCCGCAGCGCCCTCTGAAACTCCCGCTAAAGCCACTATTAAATCAGCTTTAAACGAATTCAAAAACCTGTCAAAGCAGGAAAGGAAAACGAGGATCAAAGAAGCCAAAAAAGAACTGAAAGCATATAAACAACAAAAGAAAAATGGCGAGGCTAGCGACAATAAAGTATTGTTGATCGTATTGTCGATCCTGTTGCCACCATTGGCAGTTTACCTGCACCAGGGCGAGATCAACAGCAAATTCTGGATCAGCCTTTTGCTCACATTGATATTCTGGATACCCGGTGTTATTTATGCACTGTTGGTAGTAACCGGGGAAATTGAATAAGTAAATATTTGTTTTAAATAGATGGCTACCTATTTCTATGGGTAGCCTTTTTTATGCCACCCTGATGCGTGGATCTATGATGCGGTACAAAAGGTCTGAGATGATATTAAACACTACAAAAATAAAAGCACTCAGCAACACGGCACCCATCACCACCGGGTAATCCAGTTTTTCAAGGGCATCTACGGTAATTTTTCCAATACCTTTCCAGCCAAATATGTATTCAATAAAAAATGCCCCGGCAAGCAATTCCGCAAACCAACCTGTGATGGCAGTTATAACGGGATTCAATGCGTTTCTTAATGCATGCCTCATCACCACCGCTTTTTTACTCAACCCTTTTGCATAAGCGGTGCGCACATAATCCTGCCACAGCACATCAAGCATAGAAGAGCGGGTAAGTTGTACAATCATTGCCAGGGGGCGAATGCCTAATGTAAATGCAGGAAGGATAAGATTTTTTAATACAAGGTTTTTCTCCCCTGTTACTTCATCGATCTCGTATAGGCTCCCCGTTAAATTTAATCCTGTGTAATCGTGCAGTACAATGCCAAACAGGTAAGCTACCAGGATGGCCATAAAAAATGACGGTGCAGATATACCTGCAATGCTGCTGAATACTGCGGTGTTATCTATCCAGGTATCCTTGTAAACTGCCGCCAGCACACCGAGTGCAATGCCCACAATACATGCAAATAATATTGCAGTGGTGGCCAGTACAATGGTGCCGGGCAAAGCATCTGCCAGCACACTCGCCGTTGTTTTTTTGGTTTGATAACTCCTGCCCAGGTAGGGCAATTTGATGGCTAACTTTTTTTCGCCCCCAATAAAAAAACCCTGCAATTGTTTGGATTCAATTTCTGCTGCTGAGTGAACAGAAATTGGAGAAACATCATTGAGGTATAAAACAAATTGTTTCCAACGGGGCTCATCCAGGTGCAGCTCCTTGCGGATATTATCCATCGTTTTTTTATCCCCGGTTTGCCCTACGATCATACGGGCCGGGTCGCCAAAACCCTGGAACATAAGAAATACCAGGGAAGCCACGCCCAGCATCACCAAAAATGCATACAACAATTTTTTAAGCAGGTAACGCAAGCTGTTGTTTTTAGTTTCTCCAATTACAATTTCACTTCTTCAAAATCGGCCCAGCCCCATTTGTCGAGCACTACAGCGCCCTGCATTTTATATAACACCATGCCGGCACGGGCAGCAGTTTTAATAGCAGTGGCATCAGCGCTCAACACGGGCACCGAAGTATATTGTGCATAGCGGCTTTCCACACCCGACCGCTGCCCGGTTGCAACCACGATCGGAATTTTCTTTTGTACCGCTTCAGCTATAATGCGGTTATCTTCTGTAAAGTTGTTGGGTACATCATTCATGTCCTTTACAAACAAAATATAATGTACAGCAGCATTTGAGAATACTGCTTCCGTAGTATCCATGCCTGCAGCAGTATTCAGCACAAAATCATTGATCAGCGGAATATTGTTTTTACCCTTTTCAACCAGGGTTTGTTTACGATCTACAAATGTCCAGCTGCTGTCTGGCAAAGCATCTACTTTGAAATCTTTTTTCTCGCCATTTTTTTCATACACAAATACCATATCGTATTTATCCGGTACTGCATCGGCAGGCATTTTACGAAGCTCCAGGATATTGTTTCCTTTTGCAAATGGCAGGCAATCTTTCACCGGCAAATGCCGCAACACATACCATTGCAGGAAAAGGGTGCCAAGAGTAGCCAGTAAAGTAACAACAGCACCCGCGGCGGGTTTACCCACCGGGGTCATCAGGCGCCATTTTGCCAGCAACAACACGCTTAAAATAAGTAACAGGATATCCTTGGTAAAAGTTTGAACCGGTGTTATGGGAATACAATCGCCAAAACAGCCACAGGCCCTTATTTTACCACTGAATAATACGTATGCGGTTAAGAAAGTGAAAAACAAGATGAGTAAAGTCAGCAACCAGGTAGTTAACTTTCGCTGCCATCCCATCAGCAATGCCACGCCTACTGCTACCTCCAGCGTGATCATGATGATGGAAAAACTTAAAGAATATTGCCCCAGGCTATGCATGAGGCCCGGCATAAAACCACTGTTGGCCCAGGCTTCAAAAAACTCCTGCATTTTGTACGACAAGCCCCTTGGATCAATGGCTTTCACCAAACCCGAGAAAATAAAAAGAGCACCTACAAGTACCCTCGCAATGGTTACAATTGTCTTCATGAATCAATGTTTTCCTTCTTCAATTAAAATCAAGGCAAATACTGCATAGTTGAGCATATCATAAAAGTTGGCATCAATGCCTTCGCTTATCAGCGTTTTGCCGCTGTTGGCAATCATCTGTTTGATGCGCAGAATTTTTGCAAGCGTAAGATCCACAAAACTCTCCTGGCTCATATCACGCCAGGCTTCACCATAATCATGATTTTTATCCAGCATCAACGATTTTGCATTGCTGATGATACTGTCGTAATATTTTTCCACTTCCTGCGCCGGTAAATCCTCCAGGTCATCGTTGTTGATCTGCAATTGTATCAACCCTATTACACTGTAATTGAGAATTCCTTCAAACTCACTCCGGATATCATCCCCGACCCTTTGTGCTTTTTTTTCCTGGATATTGCGAATACGTTTTGCCTTGATATAAACCTGGTCTGCCACAGAAATGGTTCTGTACACCCGCCATGAAGTGCCGTAGTCATTGGTTTTTTTGATGAAAACATCTTTGCATTTCCGGATAACGGAATCGTATTGTTCGTTGGTTTGTACTGCCATTATAAATTTTCTCGTAAATATTGCGCTAATTTGCAATTGCTTCAAAAATACAATTCATTGCCCAATGTTTACACTTAACTGCAAAGGAAAAATAGTATCACTTGAACGGCCCATCGTAATGGGCATTTTAAATATTACAGGCGATTCTTTTTATAAAGGTTACCTGCACGATAATGATGAATTGATAATAAGCCGTGTGGCAGCCATGCTTACGGAAGGAGCAACCATCATTGATATAGGCGGGCAAAGTACAAGGCCGGGATCCGACAGGATTTCGGCAGACGAAGAAACCTCGAGGGTGCTGCCCGTGATCCATAAACTCACAGCCCGTTTCCCGGAAATAATTATTTCAATAGATACTTATTATGCAAGCGTAGCAAAAGAAGCAGTGCTTGCCGGCACATCTTTGGTAAATGATATCAGCGCAGGAAACCTTGACGCAGCGATGATCCCCACAGTTGCGTCTTTAAAACTGCCCTATATCTGTATGCACATGCAGGGCGAACCCAAAACCATGCAGGAGCATCCGCATTATGATAATGTATGCAGGGAAGTGCTCGACTTTTTTATTACTAAAACAAATGAATGTGTAAAAGCCGGAATAACTGATGTGATCATTGACCTCGGTTTTGG
>CBFGLL010000167.1:0-5629 GCA_965649585.1 uncultured Chitinophagaceae bacterium
CGGCCTCATGTTGTAAGTAAATGTGGCCATGTAGTAATTCCCTAAAAAGTTGCTACTATTATATGCCAGCATATTCTGCGACATCTGTACAGATGTATTATTGATTTTCCGCAGTATATCTGTAACTCCCAGTCTTAACACCCCGGCTTCATTCTTGAGCATAGTAATGTTAACCGCAGCATTCCAGCGAATGAACTCACGAAGTGAGGGCGCCACAAACGCATTATTTTTTACAAACGCAATACTGTTTTCAAAGATCACGTGCTTCGGCCATCTCACTATTTGTTCTGAGCTTATTTCAAAGTCAGTAGCTGTATAGGTTTTAAAAACTTTTGAATTGGAATTGCGTACTTCCTGGTGAGAGAAATTGAAATTGTTATTGATCTCAAACTTGTCGTTCCAGTTTAAGCCGAAGCCACCCCAGAGATTTACGTTATTATTAAATTGTTTGCTCAAACTGCTGTTATAGCTGAAATAATTCTCTTTGTACTCATACCAGAATCCCAGGTTGCTGGTGATGCTGAATTTTTGTGAGAATTTGTTTTCTTTATTTACACCAGCGTTACCCGAAATGCTTTTGCCACGCTTTGCGTTGATAGGTTCAATGATCTGTGTGCCGTTTGTTTGCTGGATCAAATTTTGGATAACATCATTTTCCGTGGTAGCTGCCCTTGCCCAACCCCAGATGTTCAACCTGGCCTTAGCATCATAGTTGTTGATATTTGCCCTGATGCTGTGGCTCACCGCAGGCAACAAATTCGGGTTGCCATTGTTGATGATGTACGGGTTGGTATTATCGAAAACAGGGATGAGGTATTTATAATCCGGGAGAATGATCTCCTTGGCATAGTTGAGGTTGAGGTTGCCGATCACCACGCTTAATTCCGGCAAAAATGTATTTAGTTTTTGCGTGATGCTGTGATCCATGGAAACAAGCCTGTTCTCAAATTCCTGCCACTGGTAGCGAAGCCTGGGCGTTACCGTTAGTTTTTTGTAGCGGTATTCGAGACCCGCAGAGGTAGAGAAGGTATTACTTGTTCTCCTGAACTCATCACTTAATTCCTCATTTTTTACCGCTACACCGTTTTCGAAGTCGTGGGTGGTAATGGCGTTTTTCAAACGTTCATAACCATATCGTGCATCCACTCTTGCAGAAAGTCTTTTGGTTAACGGCTCGCTATAATTGCCAGAAACACTCGCTGCCAGGGTTGGAATGTATTCATTTCTTTTTTGATCGAAGGCACTGTCGATGGAAGACGGATATTTGTAATTTACTACCGAATTATTCAGCGCTTCATTATCCCTCAGCTTCCAGCTAAAATTATGATTCAGGTTAAATCTCCGGCCTTTCTTCGTTTTAGAAAGTTTGTTGAAATTGATATAGTGGCTGTAATTTTTACTGATGTTTTCCCGGTCCAGGTCAACCTGGCCATTGCTCAGGTTACCGGTTACTGAATGCGTGTTATTAACCAGCGTGGTTCTTTCATCAACTGTTTTGCCCAGCATAAAATTGATTCCCGATACGATGCTGGTTACTGAATCAGGCTTAAGCTTAGCACCCAAACCTATATTATGTGCGTTGATCACTACATCGGCCTTTTGTTTTTCGGCTCTTCTTAAAATGGTGTCAGCATTATTATATTCGGTATATCCATCCCTATCTGCATCCACTTTTACATTGCCGTAAAAGTATTGGGCAAACAGCGACCTTTTTTTATTAGGGGAATGATTCAGGTTGATCCCCAGCCCGGAGCTTGTACTGATACCTCCATAGTCTGTAATACCACCGAAATTGATATCATTGATTTTTATACCGCTGCCACCGTTGGAGTTGTTCCAGATGCTAACACTACGGCTGTTATTCACATCGCTGTTGCGTTGAATGCCGCCGGTTTGCAGCAGTTCCGAAAAACTAAAACCCGGGCGATTAAGATTATTGCTATAGCCCAGTACACTCAGCTGGAGAGTATCCCTGAAAGTGTTGGCAATGGCACCCGCTTCGTACCTTCCTTCTGTTCCAGCCCCGGCGTACGCTTTTCCGAACACACCTTTCTTCACCCCTTTTTTAAAGGTGAGGTTGATCACTTTTCCAACATTGTTCACGTTGTCATCGCCGTTGCGAAGCATTTCCTCCTTATCATCGGTTACCTGCACTTTGTCGATCACATTGCTCGGCAGGTTCCGGGTGGCCATTTTGGGATCGTCTCCAAAAAATGTTTTTCCATCCACCAAAATCCTGTTTACCCTTTTTCCATTTACAGAAATATTACCGTCACGATCTACGTTTACGCCAGGCAGTTTTTTAAGAAGGTCTTCGACAAGTGCATTGGGTAATGTTTTAAATGCTGCCGCATTAAATTCAATCGTGTCTTTTTTAATAGACATAGGTGGGCGTTCTGCAATCACCAGTACCTCATCAAGGGAGGTTGCATTCGGCAGCATCCAAAGCGTATCAACATCATGGGTGCTGGCGTTTTCGGTGAGGGTAAAATCCTTTCTCATTACTTCATAACCCGAAAAAGTGATGAGTGCCCGCAGCGGAGTATTCAGGGGAAGACCAGGTACTTTAAACACACCTTCTTTGTCAGACAAGCGATAGGTTACAATACTGGTGTCGGCGGCTTTGTAAACGGTGATGGTAGAAAGGTAAAGCGGCTTTTTAGTGCCATTGTCCATCAATTTCCCGGTGATGTTACCCTGTGCAAGGGCAACTTGCGCCAGCATAATAGCCAGCGCAGCTAATAAATTTTTTTTCATGACTATACTATACTTTTAATGTGAATGAAGCTGAACTTCATTCGGTTTGGCTGGGCCAAAGATATACGATGCATTTCGTATGAAGGAGAGGTTTTGGATTTTTTTAACACATATGCCCGGCGAACACAACAAATAAAAAATCCCGGTGAAGCACCGGGATTTTATTTTTAGAATTGTTTTCTTTCTCTCGAAGATGACCTTCTTTCATCGCCCGTTCTTCGTCCTCTTCCTTCGTCACTTGGTCTTTTAAAACCGCCATCGGCTTCATTCATCCGCACCGTGCGGTTGTTATAACGTTTACCATCCAATGCTTTGATCATTTTACCAGCATTGCTTTTATCCACTTCTACCCAGGTGTTCATATCTCTCATATCAATTTTACCGAGCACTTCTTTTTTAAGATTGCTTTCATCTAAAATGAATTGAAGGAAACTCGCCTTATAGAAGCCATCTTTGGTGCCGAGGTTCACAAATAAACGGGTATATCCATTGTCACGGCCAAAGCTGCGCTCCCTGCGGCTTCCGCTTTGTTTACCATCTCTTTGTTCGAAACGGCTGCCACGATCATTACCTCTCACATTCAGATCCTCTGCGTTTTCATAATACTTCAAAAAATGATCAAACTCCAGTGCTGCCACTCTCTGTAATATTTCCTCTTTGCTCACGTCTTCAAATTTTTTCATAAGGTCGGGCAAATAGGTTTCATAATCGCCGTGGGAAATATCAGCAGTGATGAGTTTATCCATAAAGTGGAAGAACTGCCTGCGGCAAACTTCTTTACCGGTTGGGATATCGAGTTTATGAAACTGGGCATTCACCATTTTCTCCAGGGTTCTTATTTTAAAAGTTTCCCTGCTATGGCAAATAGATAAACAAATACCAGTTTTACCTGCACGACCTGTACGGCCGCTGCGGTGCGTATATACTTCAATATCATCAGGCAGTTCGTAATTGATCACATGGGTAATGCCATCTACGTCAATACCTCTTGCCGCTACGTCGGTTGCAATTAATAGCTGCAGCGCTTTGGTACGAAAACGTCCCATTACACGATCACGCTGTTGCTGTGTAAGATCACCGTGTAAAGCTTCAATTTCATAACCGGCTTTTGACAAACGCTCGCTGATATCCTGTGCATCTGCTTTTGTACGGGTAAAAATGATACCATACATGCCGGGGTTAAAATCGATGAGGCGTTTTAAGGTTTCGTAACGACTATGGGCTGGAGCTACAAAATACTGGTGATCTATATTAACGTTGCCGCTGTTCTTTTTACCAACTGTAATCTCTTTAGGATTACTCATAAAATTTTTGGAGATGGCTCTCACTTCCGGTGGCATGGTGGCACTAAACAACCAGATGCTTTCCCTGTTGATGGTGTTCTTCAACACAAAATCGATATCATCCCTAAAGCCCATGTTGAGCATTTCATCTGCTTCATCCAATACCACGTATTTCACTTTTTGCAGGTCGATGGCTTTTCTCTCAATGAGGTCGATCAACCTGCCCGGCGTAGCTACTACTATCTGCACACCTCTTCTGAGGTTACGTATCTGCATGGTAATGGAGGCGCCTCCATACACTGCTTCTGCCAGGATTCCTTTGCTATGTTTGCTGAAAGCCACCAGGTCGTTGGTGATCTGTAAACAAAGCTCCCGGGTGGGGCATACGATCAATGCCTGCGGAAATTTATCGGCAGCATTCATCAATTGCATCAGGGGTAAACCAAATGCTGCAGTTTTGCCTGTACCCGTTTGGGCAAGGCCTACAAAATCCATCGTGCCCGATAATAACACCGGAATGGCCTGTTGTTGAATTGGGGTAGGTTCGCTGAACCCCAGGTCAGTAATGGACTGAACGATCTTCTCGTCCAGGCCTAATGCTTCAAATGCATTCATTTATAAAAAATTTAAAATAAGGACCTGCTAATGGCCGCTGGCTATTAACATGTGGTCAAACAAAAATTGCTGGTCACATGTAATGCGGGGCCGTTGTAAAATAAAGGAGGAAATATCTTGTACCATCCTGCTGTCAACAGCATCTGAGCATATCATGTAATTCTCAGGAATCTCTAAAATCGGCGCAAAGATAGGGGGTTTCTGCCACAACTGAACAGTAAATTCAAACTTATGGTTAAGTAAAAGCCAATAATAACCACCGGCTTATTTATCTTTATCCCACTAAAATATAGCAACATGAGAATCTTATTTTTTTTATTTTTTCTAATGACGGCGGTAGTTTCCTGCCGCACCAAAACGGGTAGTGGAAACATCAGCATTGAAAACCGAAATGCCAAAAACTTTACTGGAGTGAATATCGGCGGGCCTTTTGAAGCTTTTATTCAAAACGGGCCCGACTATAAAGTGCGGGTGGAAGCAGACGATAATATCATTGATGATATACGTACAGAAGTAAAGAACGGTAAGTTGAAAGTGTATTTTGACGACAAGGTGAATTTAAGGGATGCTACTATGAAAGTTTATGTGGAAGCGCCCTCGATTGAATATTTAAGTGCTTCTGCGGCGGCCGATGTGGAAACTGCCGGCATGCTGAAAGCGGATCGCAGGATATCTTTTCATAGTTCCAGCGGCGCCAAGCTCAATGCCAGTGTAGATGCGCCCGAGGTGGAAGCGGAAGCGAGTAGTGGCAGTCATCTTACGCTTAAAGGAACAACACGCAATATAGATACCCAGGCAAGTAGCGGCGCAGAACTCGATGCAGACGAGTTGTTATCAGAAAATGCAAAGGCGCAGGCGAGCAGCGGTGCCAGTATCGACCTGCATGCCAGTGTGCGGTTAAATGCCCAGGCCAGCAGTGGCGCTTCTGTTGATTACAGGGGTAAAGCCACTGTTTCCAGCCAGGCCAGCAGCGG
>CBFGLL010000168.1:0-5611 GCA_965649585.1 uncultured Chitinophagaceae bacterium
CGAACAAGGCTAAGTGTGCAGATGGCCGATGTGGGCACGCAGCAATTGCCGGCCATGCTGGATTCTATTCAAAAAAAGGCTGACCAGTTATTCGACAGCAATTATAAGGTTACGCTCACCGGCACCAGCATTACATTTTTAGAAGGAAGCCATTTTATTATTAACGGGTTAAAAGAAAGTATTGCATGGGCGTTTTTGCTGATAGCCCTTTGCATGTTGTACCTGTTTAAATCATGGAAGGTTTTGATCTGTTCTCTGGTGCCCAACATTGTACCTTTAGTGATTACCGCAGGTGTAATGGGCTGGGCCGGCGTTCCTTTGAAACCCAGCACTGTACTGGTTTTTAGCGTTGCACTCGGCATTGCCGTTGATATTACCATTCGTTTTTTGGTAAACTACAAACAGGTATTGCCACAACATAATTTTAATTCTGACGCTGCGCTCAGGCAAACCATCAGGCAAACAGGGTTGAGTATTATTTATACTTCTATTGTACTTACTGCCGGCTTTGTAATTTTCTGCGCCAGTAGTTTTGGAGGAACCTTTGCACTCGGCTGGCTTACATCCCTTACACTGGTAGTAGCCACTATTACTAACCTGCTATTATTGCCGGTGTTATTAAGAATTTTTATCAATAAATAAGACAGCGGTAGCAATTATCCCTGATTTTTGCCTTTTATGCCTTTTTTTGTGCAGCAAATCCATAAATAACTTGTCATTAATATGTAGTTCGGAAAGGTTTCTACTATATATTTGTTTCTACTTTAAACTAAATCTGCAAATGAGAAAAATTCTTTTATCCTTATTGGCTGGGGTAGCTTTTGTGCTAACCGCAGCCGCACAAGACCGGGTGATCACCGGAAGGGTTACGAATAACCAGGATGCGGCCCTTGAAGGCGTATCGGTTACAACATCCGATGGAAAAGCGGGAACGCAAACAGACAAAGACGGTAATTATCGAATTAACGTTACGTCTACAGCCCGTTCCCTGATCTTCAGCTATGTAAATTTTCAAACTGTAAGCCGGAATATCGGCAGGGCCACACAAATTGATGTGTCACTCACTTCTACCGAGGTAAATATGGAAGAAGTGGTAGTGGTAGGTTACGGTGTGCAACAGAAAAAAGCGTTTACCGGGTCATCTTCAAAAGTAGATGCCAAGGAATTTGCGCAGCTGATCACGCCTTCAATCGATCGGCAGCTGGCTGGTAGGGCGGCCGGCGTAAACGTAAACGCAATGGCGGGTACAGGCCAGGTAAATGCACCGGCCCGTATACGTATCAGGGGTTTGAATTCTATCAACAACACTTTATCTCCATTGATCATTGTAGATGGTACCCCTATTACTACAGGGAACCTTGCGTTGGTTTCAAACTCTAACCAGTTAGGTGATATTAACCCGAATGATATTGAGTCAATTGATGTGCTGAAAGATGGTTCTGCAACTGCAATTTATGGTTCAAGAGCTGCAAACGGTGTAATCATTATCACAACCAAAAAAGGTGTTAAAGGTCGTACCTCGTTAACTTACGATGGTGTGTATGGCAACAGCAGCCCAATGAGGCGTTTTGAATTGCTGAACGCCCAGGAGTTTGTAACGATTGCAAATGAAAAAAAGACAAATGCCGGCCAGTTACCGGTGGCTGTGATGCCTGCAGACGGTACCAATACAAACTGGCAGGATAATATTTTTGTGAACAACGCAATGTCAACCAGCCACACATTGGCTATTTCTGGCGGTAATGAAAAGTCTACTTTTTATACCTCTTTAAACTATGCGGAAACAAAAGGTATTATCCGTACGAATAAAAATGTGAGTATTCGTTTAAGAGCGAATGCAGAAACGCAGATCAACAAGCTCATCAAAATCGGCAATAACTTATCAGTTTCCCGCCAGGATGACTACGATCAGAATACAGGAACTAACGCTTTGAGCGGCGCTGTAATTGCAGCTATCCGTGCCATGCCTAATGTTCCCATTTATGATGCAAGCCATCCAACAGGTTATAATATTCTTGCAGGTGGCAATGCACTGGGCGGATATTCCAACCTGCAGGCTGCCGATGATAACTATGTTAATATTGCCTTTGTACTTGATAACAACAGGTTCAACTCTGAGCAGTTCAGGATTATCGATAATGCGTTTATCGAATTATCTCCATTTAAGAATTTTAAGTTCCGGAGCCAGATTGGTTTGGATGTGTATTTAGATTATAGTACGCAGATCTATGACAAGCGCCATGGTGATGGATTTGGCCCACAGGGATTGGTATACCAGGGCCAGCAGAATATTCAGAATTCGAACCTGCAGAATTATGCTAATTACAATTTTTCACTCAATAAGCATAATTTCTACCTTACTGCCGGGCATGAGTTGCAGCGTACAAAAAACAAGTTTTTCTCTGCCCAGGGAACTACTATCTCTGACCTGTTTTACATGAAAGAAGGTTTAATTACTAACACCGCCCAAAACCAAACGGTGGGTGGTTCTGTAAGTAAAACTGCGTTAGAGTCATTGTTTGGAAGACTGAATTATGATTATCGCAACACGTATTTCATCCAGGGCTCTATCCGTCGTGACGGTCAGTCATCTCTTGCGCCGGGCAAAAGATATGGTGTGTTCCCTGGGGCTTCAGTAGGATGGAGACCAGTGCAGGAAAAATTCTTTAAACAGGTTCCTTTCCTGGCAAAACATGTAAGTGAGCTTAAACTGAAAGCATCTTATGCGGTTGTAGGTAACAGGCTGGGTGGATTCCCTTGGTTAAGTACTTATGCCAGCAGGCCTTACGGAAGTATTGGTGGTTTAGCTGCAGCCCTGGTGGGTAACCCCGACCTGCAATGGGAAAAAAGTAAAAAATACGATTATGGTGCTGAGTTAGGGTTGTTTGATAACAGGATAAATATCGTATTCGATTACTTTAAGAACGACCTTGATGATCTCGTACTTGCAGTGCCTACACCATACAGCACGGGCATTCCGAATAACAGCATCTCACAAAATATCGGGCGTGTTACCAACAAGGGTATCGAACTTGCAATTGATGCCTCTGTAATCCGCAGCAAAAATTTTGAATTGAGAATGTTTGCTAATTACACAAAGATCACCAATGAAATAAAATCATTGTTTAGTGTGGGTGGCGTTCCAACTACCGAAATTTTCCCAACCAACTTCAACATCCATCGTGTGGGAGAGTCTATGTTCTCCATTTTTGGATATGAATATGCAGGGGTAAACAGTGCTAATGGTAACCCGGTTTACCTTAACAAAGACGGCCGTTATGTACAGCGTAATATTGGTAACGGTGGTTATTATTTCGCTAATTCATTGAACGATCCTACACTAGGAGATGCTACAACACTTACTAATGCCGATAAAAAAATACTGGGTAATGCTATTCCTACAGCATTTGGTGCTTTTGGAACCACCGCATCTTACAAAGCTTTGACACTTGATGTAATGTTCCGCTACCAGATGGGCAACGAAATCATGAACCGCACAAAGCAGGAAATGCTGATGCACATGAAGTTTGGTAATAATACCAAAGAAATGCTCAACAGGTGGACTACTCCGGGCCAGGTAACCAATGTTCCGAAAATAGTGTACAACCAGGATAACGTTATTAACCAAAATAATGAGGCTACTTCAAGGTTTGTTGAAAAGGGCGATTTCTTACGTTTACAAAACGTGGTGCTGAGCTACAACTTTAACGCTGAGCGTTTGCAGGCCCTTACCAATAATGCAATCCGTAGTGCTCGTTTCTTTGTGCAGGCGCAAAACGTAGCCTTGTGGACAAACTATTCAGGGATAGATCCTGAAGCGTTTGGTGATGAAGGACAAGACTCAGGTGTGGCACCTCCGGTAAGAAATGTTTCCATGGGTATCAGTATCGGACTTTAATCAATTTTTAATTTTATTACAATGAAATATATCAATAAAACAAATGCGCTGTTGATGATCATTCTAACGATGATCGCTTACAGCTGCAAAGACAAACTTGACCTGAGGCCATTTACCTCAATCGACAGTGGAACTGCTTTTGAAACCGCAGAAAGATGTTCCCTGGCCTTAAATGGTGTTTATGATGCCGCCCAATCTGGTGTGTATGATCCATTAAACGGTACGGCTACTTCCGACAGGGGTTATCCATTTGGAGCTGCTGCGGTAGAACAGCAAGACATGAGGGGAGAGGATATGGTTAATACTGCCACCTTTTATGCTATTACTTATCAATCAACTTACAATACCCTTACACCTAACAACGTGAACATGTGGAAGGAATTGTATGCATTAATTAATAAAGCAAACATTAGTATCGAGGGTTTCAGAACAGCTTTGGCAAACGGTGTACTTACTTCCGCTGTTGCTGCACAATATGAAGCAGAGTGTAAATTCTTCCGTGCAATGGCTCACCACGAACTACTTATTCATTTTGCCCGTCCTTATTCTGACGGGAATGGTTCGGCACTGGGTGTTCCTTACAGGGATTTTGCAATTCAATCATCTTCATCAGTTGAATTAGCCAAAACAAAACCAAGAGAAACTGTTGCAGAAGTGTACACAAAGATTCTTGCAGACCTTGATTATGCGGAAGCAAACCTGCTTACGCTATATCCAACTGCTACGGAGTCTGTGATCAGGGCTACAAAAGCAGCAGCCATTGCGCTGAAGATGAGAGTAAAGCTTCACAAAAATGATATGCCCGGTGTAATTGCAGAGGGCAACAAATTAATTCCGGCAACTATTAATCCTACCAGCTGGTCAACAGTAGTATCACCAATTGGTGGCTGGGCTATGAATGCGGCTGTTGATGGTGCTTTCACTAATAACTTAACTAAAGAAAGTATCTTTTCAATCAGGCACGACCAGGTAGATAATGCAGGTACCAATGCACACCTTGCCAGGATGTACGGGCCTAATTCAGGTGGTGGAAGGGGATTGGTTTCTATCAGCCCGATCATCTGGAACGATCCACAATGGCTATGTGACGATAAGCGCAGAACCGCCCTTGTGATTGATGGGCCAATTAGCGCTACTGCAACACCAAACGCTAAATTTACTTTTAAATACAAAGACTATACTTTCATGACGGATCATACACCGTATATCCGTTATCCGGAAGTATTGCTGATGCAAGCCGAGGCCGAAGCAAGGAATTCAGGAACCGTATCTACAAGAGCAATTGATTTATTGAACACTGTAAGAAACCGGGCCCTGGCCAACGTGGCAGCGCAAACGTACACTGCAGCAAGCTTTGCAAACAGCAACGCTTTAATTGCTGCCATTTTAAAAGAGAGAAGAATTGAATTCCTGGCAGAAGGAAAACGTTGGGGAGATATTCACCGCTGGGCGCAGGATCCTACATTTGGAATTGGTGGCATTCCTGCAAAAATGGCCAATGGATTTAATGGTCTATCGAACTACGTTTGTGCAGGACCAGTAGCGCCAACCGGGGAGCCGTTTATTCCTTACAGCGACTACCGTTTCTTATGGCCTATTCCATTACAGGAAAGAAACACCAACCCAATTGTTGAACAAAACCCTGGTTATTAAAATTAAAATTCAAAGAAAATGAACATGAAATCGATCATATTCGGCCTGGGTGCAGCAGCT
>CBFGLL010000169.1:0-5602 GCA_965649585.1 uncultured Chitinophagaceae bacterium
TAACGGGCACGGGCAATATCAGTTTTGGGAACGTTTCTTAGTACACTATCAAAAGCAGAAACTTTTCCGAAATTTAATTCCAGTCTTAGCGCTACAGTGTATTTGAACATCATCGCCATGTAGGCGCCACCGGTAAACTCTGTTCTGCCAATATTAAGATCCTTTACGAATTTGGCACCGATACCTTTTGCGCCGCCGATATCGGTCAAGCAGTTCATGGCTCCCGCAGATACACCCACTTCAAACATTAAGGGAGTATCATAATAGGTATCGTTGTAAAAATAGTATTGGGCCGAGCTGCGCACAGTGAGGAGTAGCATCATTGCCAATAGGTAGCATGTAAAAACAGTTCTTCTCATCAGTTTCATAAAATTGAGCGGGCCGGACCCGATTATTACTACAAATTAACTAATTATTTAGGAAATACAGGTGCAGAGCTGTATTGTTTATTGTAAAATTTACACACCATCGTGAGGCCGCAGTCCTCGCAGCGGGGCCTTCGGGCTACGCAGATATACCGTCCGTGAAGGATGAGCCAGTGATGGGCCCTGTGCACATATTCCCTGGGAATAAGGGCTACCAGTTGTTTTTCGGCGGCAGCGGGGGTTTTAGCTCCTACGGTTAAGCCAATCCTGGCACTTACCCTGAACACATGGGTATCCACAGCCATATTGGGCTGTTCGTCAATCACACTAGTAATAACATTGGCGGTTTTTCTGCCTACCCCGGGCAGTTTAACCAATTCATCTACCGTCATGGGTACTTCCCCGTTAAAATCTTTCATCAGCATATTTGCCAGGCCCACCAGGTGTTTAGCCTTATTGTTGGGATAGCTGATGCTTTTGATGAGTTCGTACATATCTTCTACGGTGGCTTTGCTCATCGTGGCTGCATCGGGAAATTTTTCAAAAATGGACGGTGTGGTCATATTTACCCGTTTGTCGGTACATTGGGCAGAAAGTACCACAGCTACCAGCAATTGAAAGGGATTATCGTAAATAAGTTCTGTTTCGGCATTGGGTGAATGTTCTAAAAAATACCGCAGCACATAGTCAAAACGTTGTTTCCTGGTCATAGCAAAAAAAAGCCCGGGTTAATTTAACACCCAGGCTAAGTTCTTTAAAACAAATGGCTTTCAAACGTTTTCTGAATATTCTTCCACGCTTTTTTCAGCATATGCTAAAATATTCTCAATAGATTGACGACGGGGCGCCACTAACTGGATTTCATTTAGTTCTGACTGTGTAGCCGATAAGTTATCTAATTTTTCCCTGAGGCTCCAATCCGTTAAAAGCGCCACACCAATTGCGGCTGTTTTTTCGGGAGAGGTTTCTTTATACAGGTATTGAATCAGATCCTCTGAAGTAAAATTGTGCATAGTAACCTAATTAAAATTCAATAAATAAATATCAATGTCCGGTTCTATAAACGTGCCTAAGGGCACATTATTGTATAAAAAGGGTATTTTTTACTTTTTTTCTGCGGGATTTACGATGAACAGGTCTTCATTGTCTTTTTTCATGTAATATTTCTCCCTTGCGTACTTTTCAATGGTTTGTGCATTGGTCTTTAAAAGCTCCAGTTCCTGGCGGGTTTCAGCTATCTGGCGGGTAAGATGTTTTTCACTTTTTTCCAGTTCTTTTAGCTTATGCTGCCGCTCCATGATCATACCCCAATCTCTTTCATCGAAAAAACTCATCCACACCAGAAAAAAGGCGATAGCAATCACATACTTGTTCCTTAAAAACGAAAGATTTCCACTTAAAAACTTCATGATGGAAGCAATTTACAACAATCGGTGTATTGGGGCATATTTTAAGTTGTACACAATTCCACAGCCCCGGGCAAAAAAAAGCCCGCTAACGGGTAGCGGGCGAAGTTTTTTTGTATCCCTGTTTAACGGATAATGATCTTTTCAGTTTTCAATGCGCCATCAGTTATTAATTGCAGCATGTAAACACCGGGAGCCAGTTTTCCAAGTTCCAGGTCTTTTGGTGCGGCACTACAATTTAATTTTTTCCAAACATTCACCAGGCAGCCTTTGCTATCAAACATATTGATGTCGGTGAGCCCGGTGGCGCCGGAAGTAAATACGGTAATGCGATCTGTGGCAGGGTTGGGTGCAATACTAACAATCAGGGATGCACGATTTTTTATGCTTGCCTGCCTTATCTCCGAGGTTGACCGGCGATCATCTATATCTGTTTGTTTTAAACGGTAATAATACACAGTACCGGGTTGCACAAAATTATCGTTGAACTGGTAGGCGCTCACTTCATCACTGTTGCCAATACCATTTACCCAACCAATGTTGGTAAAATCGGTTGCATTGGTGCTGCGTTCAATGGCAAAGCCCCTGTTGTTGCGCTCCGTGGATGTTTTCCATGTTAATACAATATTTTCACGGCCTGCAGTAGCTTCAAAACTCAATAGACTTACCGGTACTGCTGCAAAATCTGATACCAGCATAAATTGGGAGAAGCCGCCGGTAAACGTGCCGGTATAACTTACATATCCTTTTGTTGCCCTCTGATCATCTACCACTGCAGGTACAATCTGTGCATCCAGGTTGGTGAGGGTGCCTGATAAGTTTACCCCATCTCTTACTTTCATCAGTTTTAAACCAGGTACTGCAGAACCCCATGCTGCTAATTCGGCAGTAGTGAAATAAAATGTTGCCTGGTAGCTTGCCGATGTGTTTGCTGTTGAAGGGATGAGGTGAATCGTTTTTTCACTGCGGTAGAAAGACCCGGAGTTGGTAAGCACCGGTATCATCTGGGTTCCCTGCGAGGCTACGGTGGCGGTGATACAACCAATGTTTTCACTCAGGCCATTCAGGCTGGTAATAATGTTGTTGTTGCCGCTGATATATTGCACCGACTGACCGCTGTATATCATTTGTGCTGCAGTTTGGTTCAAAACAGTTTCTACGCCTAAACTTTCCCCTGTTACCACGATATTATCAACAGTGTAAGGAGGAAGATTTCTTACGCTATTATCATTCATCCATTCAAAGCCGATCCACAGGTTGGCCCTGTTGGCCACTATTGCAGGCAGGTTAACCGTTACGGAAGTTTTGCCGGTGGTATTAAAGAAATAAGTAAGGGTGTCGCCCACGCCACCGGTTACCGGTGCCAGGCCTGTTGTTTGCGAAGTAATGGAGTATCTCAACAAACCGAAATCATACAACTCATTGTCAAACTCTTCACCGTTTGACGCAAAGTCGAAATGCAGTTTAATGTTTTTATAACCTGTAGTATTAATAGAAGGTGTGATGGCCACTGCATCTGACTCAGAATTGGCGGTGTACTGGTTTGCAGCAGTTTCCCCGCTTTGTTGTGCAGCGTTGCCATTGGTAATATGTAATACCCTGGCGTCGGAAGCGGTAAAGCCGGTGGCTGCACCGTACTCAGCGTTTACAGTCCACACATTGGCACCTGCAGGGCTCAGGAATGAACCTTTTATCCATCCAGCAGGCAACGCACCGCCGGTAGCTGTAGTGCCAAAGTTTTCTGAAAACAAAGTTGTAGTAGGATTGGTATTGTTGATACCTGATATTACATCATTATCATTAATGCTGATGGTATTTGAAATGCTGGATGCTGGTACAAGGCCAGTGCCGGTAATGCTGTAGGTAGCGATGATAGTTTCCTGTGGTTCTACAGCGCCATCATCAAACACACGAACTGTAATACTCTTGGCTGTAGCCTCTCCGTTTACATAAGTAAGCGTAGTGCTACCCAGCACCTGGTAATCGGCGTTTTGAGTGGCCGTACCGGTAAATGTAAAATTAACCGTGGCATTGCCGCTGGCTGCCACTGCTGGTTTTACTGTGATGATACGATCTGTATATGTGGGGCATCCCGACCCGGTGCTACCTGTTTCTGAAATAGTAGCAGAACTGGTTGTTAAGTTTAACTGGTTTGCAATAGGTGGAGTACAAAGTGCCGATGTACCTGGTCTTCTTGGTGAAGCAAGCATTACTGCCTGCATACGATCTACCTGGTTTTGAGTGAAAGTGTTCATACATCCATCATCGGAATAATCCATGTAGTTTTCTATCATCCTGGGTAGTCCACTACATTGAGTTGGAATATTACAGCCAGGCACGGTGGAAAAATACTGGCCGCTGCAGGGAGGAGTATCTGCACAATAGTCGGTACCGGTGCAGTTGCTCACATCTCCCCAAATATGGTATAGGCCAAGGAAGTGTCCTATTTCATGACCCACCGTTCTACCTAAAGCATAGTTGCCTGCAGTGCCCGGCGAAGCAACACTACCAAGCGATCCGCTCAGAAACACGCAACCGGAACTGTTAGCAGTTTCGCCGCCTGGCAGGTCGGGCAAACCTGCTGTTGGAAAAGTTGCATAACCTAATAAGCCGCTATTGGTAAAATTGTAAGACCATACGTTTACAAACCTGGTGGGATCCCAAATGCTGGCAGGTTTAATGGTGCCATCAATATAACTGATCATGGCATTTAACTGCGTAGATGTAAAAGTGGTAGGATCCGTCCAGCCACGGGTAATACGATTGATCCTGTTGATGCCGGGTTGTGCAAGTACGTTATTCGACTCATCTACTGTAACCGGGCAAAAGGTAATGCCGGCATCTGCTGCCTGCGGAAAAGTAGAACCACTCAGGTTGCCGAAGTCTTTATTCAACTGATCGATTTGCTCATACACTTGTGCAGCGCTAAGGTTAGCGCCCACACCTTCTGCAGTGCCGTCGTGAATAATGTGGAATACCACCGGGATCACATAATTGGCAAAACGCCCCTGCGCCCTTGCTGCTTTTATTTCTACAATTTTATTATTGATGATGGCTTCAAATGCGTTTTTATCATAACCCGCCGCTGCCATTTTGTTGTATTGGGTAATGTAACCACAACGATCTTCAATAAACCCGTTGCTGCCGATGCTGGGAGGCGCTTGAGCAGGAGTGTTGGCTGTTACCAGGTTTCTCAGGTGCTGCACTTTGTTTAATACAGATGTTTTTTGCGGAGCCACCTGCGCAAATGAAATTTGCGATACGAACAATAGCAACAGGTAAAATACGGGGGAGTAAAACTTCTTCATAAGAATTGTTTGGTAAAATAAAAAGCCCTGTTTTACAATTGTAAAACAGGGCTAGCAAGTTAATTAAAATGTTGGCGTCTGTTTGGGATACAACGCTATTTGCCAAATTTTATTTTTCCACCTGGGTAGATGCCTCTTTCCCCCAGTATCTCCTCGATCCTGATGAGCTGGTTGTATTTTGCCATACGATCGCTGCGGCTTGCAGAGCCTGTTTTGATCTGGCCACAATTAAGTGCTACCGAAAGATCAGCAATCGTGCTGTCTTCTGTTTCACCACTCCTGTGACTCATAATGGTGTTGTAACCATTGTTTTGTGCAAGTGTCACGGCATTAATGGTTTCTGTAAGCGTACCTATCTGATTCACTTTTACGAGCAAGGCATTGGCAGTAGCGGTATCAATTCCTTTTTGCAAACGCTCTACATTGGTTACAAAAAGATCATCACCAACCAACTGGCATTTGGTGCCTACAGCTTCGGTTAACATTTTCCAACCTTTCCAATCGTCTTCGGCCATACCATCTT
>CBFGLL010000170.1:0-5574 GCA_965649585.1 uncultured Chitinophagaceae bacterium
CCGGCTGAATGGGGCAGGTAACCATTAAAAAAATATACAGTTATAAAAAAGACGACCTTTGTAAGGTCGTGTTTCTTTTTATGAGATTAAAAATGATCAATGTTTGGTTTCTGCAGTTCCTTCCGCAGGCTTTTTACAGCAGGCAGGAAGTCTTTTGTAAGCAGATTCTTCGGCCGCCACATCATCTGCATCATACCCGATATTGGCAATCATCGTTTTTATTTCTTCAATATTGGTTCTATCAGTGATCCACTGAACACCCACCACTTTCTTCTTAAGATCCACCTTAACCGCTTTGATGCCGTTTTGCCGCATCAGGTAGGTCTCAATTTTCTTTTTGCACATTTCACATTGAATGGAAGGGCTGCTGATGGTGGCTTTATCCACCACTTTCGCCTGGGCAAAGGAGGAGAATACAAAGCCAACAAGCGCCAGCAACGTGAGTTGAAATGATTTCATGGAATTAATTTTTTTCAAAAATCGGGTAACTAAATGAAACCCTGTGTTAAAAAAGAGAAAACTGGTGGTTGCCGCTATAATCCACTTTAAAATTTTTGTAAACACCAGCCTTACCAACTTTCACGGTACCCAACGCACGCACATTTACCTCCTTATTCATCAGGGTGGCTAAACCGTTTTTCAGCAGGTTTTTCATATCCACCTGCACCTTTATAGGCACCGTAAAAACATCCCTACGGGGAATGGCCACCTGCAGATCCTGACTGGAGTGACCCAAAAAACTGCTATCGATGTAGATGTCTAATTCACTTCTTTTAAGTTCCATTCCAAAATTATTAGGGTTGTAGTACACAAGGTTCATGGAAAGAGTGGTGGAAGTGAAGCCCATTTTTTCAAAAGCCAGGTTGTTGTATTCCCTGAATTCCAGGTCCTTTGGAGCGCTGCATGATGCCATTATGGCTGAAAAAATAAAGAGTACCAAAATTCTGAAAAACCAGTTCATATTCTGTGGGTTTAGTAGGGTGCAAGATAACAAACTGTAGGGGAGCCGAACAAAATGATTTAGGGATACCCAAAAATTGGTGCTAACAGGTTTAGTATAATTTCAAAAACGTTCCACGCAAATTGATAAAATAAACTCCATTTTTTTTAGTTTTACTAAAGTATAATTAAATAGTGTTTATCAATATAAATAACTATTTAAAATAAAATTTTAGACAAGATATATAGTTGCGTTCTTTCACTAATATCAACCTATTTAACACAATTTCACTTTTTTGATGAGTTCAGTGTAATCATAAGAATAATTGAAAGATTAACAATGTATTACAATTTATAACTAAAATTTAAAATTGTATATAAAACATTATGATAATTTTTCCATTTATCAGGCTATCCTGATTTTAGTTTATTTTCATTTTTTCATTGGAAACGGTTCCGGAGCAGCCAGGAGATTCCAGGGGCTTAAAACGAACCTGGAGGAGCTTTAGAGCAATCTGGTATCTTTTATGAATAAATGGCAGCCTCAAGGGAGCTGCCCTGTTTTTTCGATTGTTGGAGTGTAAAAGGGGGAATTCAGCTGGAAAACGACATTCAAAATTTTTTTCTTGGTGTAATCAATTGCTTTTCAATTATTTGATTGGTAGACTTTGCGTTTTTGCGTAAAAATTTCGGAAAATACGGTCCTTTTTTTTGGAATTATAAAAATGCTTGTTATGTTTGCATCCGAAACGGTGATGATTTACCTCGTTATCCCGGTTTCAAAATAAACCACCAATATCTTCTGAACAGATTGCTTGCTTTCTGCCGACCAAAAACTAATAACAGAAACCTCAAACCACAGAAATGAGAAAAATTTACTTCTTCCTATTATCTGCACTGCAACAGAACGGCCTTATTGCCGGCTTGCAATTAGTACCAGTTCCCAATCAACATCAGCGAACAAAACATCAGGTACCTGGTTTCCCTTTAGTTTAAATTGTATTTTTCCATTATCTGTATTTAAAACCTGTTTGAGTAATCCAGTATTCATTGCAACCATTCTTACCTGGTAAGAATCAAGGATTTTAATAACCGCAATGACATATATAATGAAACAGTTTTTTTACAGCATGGTTCTTTTATTGGTTTCACAGGTTTCTTTTGCCCAGCAGGGTAAAAATGTCGCAGAAGACCTGAGGGCCACCAAAAATGAAACAGATCTGTTATTGATCTGGACAGATAGCAAAGACACAGAGCAGGGTAGCTGGCAGGTGGAAGCGAGTGCCGACGGAAAAGATTTCAGTTCAATCGGCCTTGTGTGGGGATCGGATCCCAGGAGCAATGAAACTACCTATAGTTTCAGGCAGAAACATAAAAAATTAAGACAAGGATACAGGTACTACCGGGTTCAGTTTTTTGACGACCAAAATGTGGTAAGTACCAGCAAAACGATCAGTCTGAGCAAATAATTTTCCCTGATCATACAGGGAGCAACTCGTTTTCTTTGGGGGTTACAGAACCAAAAAGGTTCTTAACAAAAGCCGCATTTCTATGCGGCTTTCTATTTTTTGAATATTGCTACCACCGGTCATTTGGCTGATTTTTATATGATGTTGTTTCGTATCTTGTATCCCCTGGTTACCCAAAAAACTTTTTTGATTATTCTACCAAACTTATAATGAGAAAATTAGCTTTCTGCTGCATTTTTTTACTGGCCGGCTATACAGGCATTTGCCAGGACTTTTCTAATAAAGGGAAAGATTTTTGGGTGGGCTATGGATACCACCAGGTAATGAATCCCGGCAATGGACAAAATATGGTTTTGTACTTTGTTACTGATGGCCTCCCCGGGCAACTTACCAATGTAACTGTTACTATCCCTGGGGTGGGTTATTCCCAAAGCTATTCAAACCTGGCACCTAACACCGTAACCACAAGTCTGCCCATACCAAAAGCAGGTGTACAGGATGCAAGGCTTATGACTGAAACCAGTACTCCCCATAATAAAGGGATACATATTGTTGCAGACCGGCCAATTGTTGCTTATGCACATATTTATAATCAAAGTGTTTCCGGAGCTACTATTTTATTTCCGACTAATACCCTGGGAAAAGAATATTACTCTATTAATTACACCAATCTTTCAAATACTAATAATGCTAACAGCTGGTTTTACGTGGTGGCTTGTGATACCGGTACTACCACTGTTGAAATAATTCCCAGTGCTAATACCCTTACACACCCAGCCGGGGTTCCGTTTACTGTGTCTCTTACACAGGGTGAGATTTACAATTTCATGGGTGCACTTACCGGTGGTGGTGGCGGAAGCTTTACAGGGGTAGATCTTACAGGTTCTAAGATCAGGAGCATTGCTACTGCATCGGGTGCCTGCAAACGCATAGGGGTTTTTTCGGGAAGCGGTAGAATTAGTATTCATTGTAATGGTGCCGGGGGTTCTTCTGATAATTATATGGTTCAGTCATTTCCTAAATCCGCATGGGGGCGGAAGTTCCTCACAGCTCCAACGGGAGGCTTACCAAGAAATATTTTCAGGGTATGTGTATCGGATCCCGCAACTGTTGTTACACTAAATGGAGGGCCGATGCCTTATGTATTGCAGGGTAATTTTTATTATGAAATTCCTGCAACAGCTTCGCCCATGCGAATTGAAGCCGACCAACCGATCACTGTGGCACAATATATTACCTCTTATGGTGGTTGCGGTAATCCTACTAATGGAAACAATGGCGATCCTGAAGTAATTTACCTGAGCCCTGTTGAACAAAATATTTCAAAAGTAATCTGGAATGCCACACCCAACTTTGCCATCCAGCAGCATTACTATACGGTCGTGATTCCGAATACTGGTACGGCCTTGAGTTCTTTTCGGTTAAATGGTAACCCGGTAGGTGCGGGTGCATTCATAAACCATCCTCAACAACCGGGGTATTCATACCTAACCCAGTCCGTTGTGGCAGGGCAAAATACGATTGAATCTGATTCTGGCTTTAATGCAATCGCCTACGGAATGGGTAATGCCGAATCATATGGATATAATGCCGGCACTAACGTGAGGGACCTGCTTCAACAGGTAGGAGTTACTTCACAATACGGTATTGAGCAAATCCCCTCTGTTTGCATAGGCTCACCCTTTAAATTCAGGATTTCCTTACCTTATATGGTAGATTCTATGCGCTGGAACCTCAGCGCTCTTCCGGGATCTCCTCCAAACCAACTGGTAACATATTCCAACCCGCCAGTTCCCACTGATGCAGATTCGGTGAGAATAATCAACGGGAAAACCGTGTACTGGTATTCATTGCCCAATTACTATACATTTAATACGGTGGGAACCTACCCGGTGGTTGTTACTGCCTACGCTTCCAATGCAGAAGGTTGCGGAAACGAACAGGAGATCAATTTTGAACTTGAAATAAACAACCCGCCAGTGGCTGATTTCGCCTGGGTGCATAATGGATGCGTGGACCAGCCCGTGCAGTTTAACGATCAAACCACTTCAATAAAGCCAACATATCGTTGGTGGTGGGATTTTGGCGATCCTGCCAGCGGCGCAAATAACACAGCAAATATTGCCAATCCGGTACACCAATTTTCCGCCCCTGGTACCTACACCGTGCGTTATTCTAACATTACAACACCCGGTTGCCTCAGTGATACTATCCAAAAAACGATAGTGATCCACCCTCTGCCTGTTGGTAATGTATCTGGAGATATCAATGTATGTTTAAATGGGCCTTCACCCAATGTGATATTTACCGGTACTGTGGGCACAGCGCCATTCACATTTACATATAATATTAATAACGGTGCTCCGCAAACCGCAACCACTACTACCGGCAACAGCATTTCGGTTCCGGTACCTACCTCAGCCGTTGGTACCTTTAATTATTATCTGGTAAGTATAAAGGATAATGCTGGAACGGCCGGCTGTGTTCGTGCGAATCCCGATACAGTGAGTGTAGTGGTAAGTCCTTTGCCAACAGCCAGCATCTCAGGTACTGTGTCCGTTTGTCAAAATGCCCCTTCACCAACGATTACTTTTAATGCAAGTGGAGGTGCTGCGGCCCCATATACTTTTTCCTATAATATTAATGGCGGGGCTACTCAAACGGTGAGTACTACCACAAATACTGCCACTGTTTCGGTGCCCACTAATACTGCTGGTACATTTGTTTACAATTTATTAAGTGTTAGTGATGGGTCTGCTGCGGTGTGCAGCCAGCTTCAAAATGGTTCTGCAACCATTACCGTAAATGGACTACCAACGGCCTCCATTTCCGGCTCTGCAGAGGCCTGCGTTGGAACTACGTCACCTACTCTAACTTTTACGGGCGCTAATGGTGCTGCACCCTATACATTCACTTATTCTTTGAATGGCGGCCCCGACCAGGTTATTGTGAGTACTGGTAATACAGCCACTATCACAGTACCCACCACAACTGCCGGCAGCTTTACCTATGTATTAAAATCAGTAAGGGAGTCGAGCAGTACTAATTGTAGTCAATTACAATCGGGTACTGCAACTGTGGTAATTCATCCTTTGCCCACAGCGGGTTTTACCGTAAGCACACCTACCTGTGTTACAAGAACGATAACATTTACAGATAACTCTGC
>CBFGLL010000171.1:0-5563 GCA_965649585.1 uncultured Chitinophagaceae bacterium
AGTGCCACTCCTGGTTTCTCCATTGATATCAGTAATGTCTGCGATCACTTCGTAATCGAAAGTGGGCTGATTTTTTTTGTCTGCTGTTTCATCGGGGATAGCCTTGAACTCTATGTGGAAATTGCCATCGGCATCCGTTTTTGTCGTTCCGTTTGTGATCTCCATCTCTTCACTATTGCCATATGGTGGCCATATCCTGTAGCCCCATCCAAACCACATCGGATATCTTACTTTTCTTACCACCCGGTAAACCACCGTAGCACCGTCGATATTATTTCCGGCATACGCTTTTGCATTGCCGGTCACTTTTATTATTTCATTGATACGGTAAGTGCCTTCCGGCTTTTTTACTTCCACTGAAAAGCGGGGACGTTTGTATTCTTCTACACTAAAGTATTGCTGGCTATTGGTGCTTTCATCCTGGATGAAGAACTGTCCGTTGAGCAACCCTTCCGGAAGTTTAAAGTTTCCGTTAACAGAACCGTATTCATTGGATGTAAGTTCAAGGGTAGCGATCTTTTGCCTGTTGGCATCATACAATACCAGTTTTGCTTTGTGACCGGCAAGCACTTCACTTTTTCTCCCGCTCGTGTCTGTAGACACAACAATGCCTTTAAAATACACGGTTTGACCGGGACGGTAAATAGATCGGTCGGTAAATAAAAATGTTCTTAATTGTTTTTGCTTGCGATAAGAGTCATAATTGTAGCTATAATAATTGTCATTGGTAAACAATTCATCATTGCCATAACTCACCTGGAAAAAATTATTATAGCGGTTGGATGGAATGACAATTTTTGCAAAACCATTTTTATCAGTGCTGAAAGATTCTCTTTTGGTTTGAATAAATTGCCTCGAAGTGTAGTTATAGGTTTCTTCCCATACTGTAACAGTGGCTTTTGCAACAGGCTCGCCGCTATTGCGGTTGAGCACATACATTTCTTTCTGGTTGTTGTAGAAATAACTCAGGTTGCTCACCAAAATATTCTGCCGGGCAATGATATTTTCATTTAAACCAAAATCTGGTTTAAGGCTTGCGAGCAAAATATAGTTTCCAACCGGCAGGGCATCGATCTTAATTTCTGCAGCATGTTGCTGCATATCTTTTAAATCGGGCAGGTTTACCGTCCAGTTTTTAACGGCTGTTCTTTTGGAAAGTTCTGCCCACAAAGCTTCTGCATTTCCCATTTCCATTTTCCTTAATTCATTACGATCTGCTTTGATCACTTTGAGGTAGATGTTAGCTGCATTTTTATAAGTTACCAGGCTGCGGAAAGCCTCATTGGGAATATTTACTTTTTCTGTTTGCAGGGTCAGGTGCGGGCGACTGATCTGGTGTAATAAGTTTTTTGCATTGATGCCAGCTTCTGTTTTTGGGCTGTTTTTAATGATCTCTTCCAGTAATGTTTTTGCCTTTACAATATCAAACTGGTTCTTTGTATTTGTAAAAGGGTGGTACATGGATCCCCGGCGATTGTATTCTGCCGCACGCAGGTATTTTGCCATGGCGGCATAACTGCTCGTTGGGTAATTTTTTTCGATGGACAGCAAAGCATCCTCGTACAATTTTTCTTTGTTTACAAATATTCCGTGGTTATTGGCAAATTGTAGTCGTTTAAGGTCTGCATCCAGTAAAGCATCTTTGTTAGTATCATTTAAGTGAAACTTCAGGAGTTTTTGAAGCAGCAACAACGCATTATAGAACCTGGATGAACTGTCAGCTGTTGCAAATTTTACATTCACGAATTCATTTACCGGGGCGAAGATCTTTTCATCATTTAATATGAATTTGTAGGCGGGTTGGGTTACATCATTTTCCTCGTTCATAAAAAAGTCCAGGGCACGATGGGCCAGCAGATCAAATAGGGTAGGGCGTAATTCCCGGGTATTGCCTTTTTCCAATACTGCTTCCCAGGCCGACAGGTTCGTTTTTTTCAGCAGGTCTTCATTTTCTAAAGAATTTTTATATGTGTCTGCTGTGGTATTGATGAGTTTTTCCAGGCTCCAGGTGCTGATATCTGTGCCTTCCTCCACAGTGAGTGGGTTGCGGTCGTAAAATTTCCAGCGGTTTTGTTCCTTGTACAGGTTCAATAATTCAGCCTTCATACTTTGCAGTACATTTTTGGCAGGGGCGGGATATTTGGAAATGAGTGTATCCAGGAAAAAAACGTTTTTTTCACTCGCATCTTCTTCCACCATATTGCGATACCTAACCCTGTACATGGCTGTTTTAACCAGCTGCGGGTAATTGGAAGCACGCTGGGCAGCATCGGCTATCTTTTTTACCTCGGCTAAAGCATCCTTTGTCAGCCCCTTTTTTTCGAGCTGTTCCACTTTTTTCCATTCGTTGGTATAGTCATTGTTTTGGGATAACACGGTGGGGATGTTAAAAATGAGTAAAAGGAGTAAGGTGCTGATCTGTCTGATTTTCATCTGTTGGCATTTAGAAATTATTCAATACGAAGATAACTCATTGATACAAGCTATATGTGTTTAGATGTTGGCGGGGAGGTAATTACATAAATGGAAACCAATTAGTTCTTTAACGATACTTTAAGCAATACTGATGTTACTTCGGAGTAAATTTTGACTCTATAAGTAAACAGTATCGTAAATAAAAACAGGAGCCACAACATGAGAACCGTAAATACCTTGTTAGGTGATATTATCGCCTCAATTTTCGGGAAAAAATTAAAGCCAATACCAATACCGGTAAAAACGAATTAAACTCGGTTTTTTTAGTGGCTATACTTTAAGGGTTGGAGCGTGGGCTCCGCCCTTTTTTGTTTTTTATTACACGAATTATTTTTTAAAAGACACGAATTACTTTTTAAAGGACACGAATTACCCGAAACTAATTGCACGAATTCCACGAATTACTTTTTGAAGGACACGAATTACACGAATAATTTTGAAAGACACGAATTGCACGAATTATTCATTGTATGATCGAGTAGAGTTTGTTAACTAGAACACATCTTTGATAAATGAGAACTAATTCCTGAAATTCGTGTGTATAATTCGTGTAATCCAACTCTTTAACGATTTATTATTAATCCCTTCTTTCACTTTTTTAACCCGCAGCCATCATACTGGCATATTGAACACTTAAATTTTAACACCCATGAAATGAGCCACAAAAAAGAAATTTACTAATCGTAGTAATAACTCTTTGGCGAATTCCATGTGACAAAAACTTTTAAAAAGAAACACATGAAAAAGATTTTTACTTTTTTGATCATCCTGGTAAGCACTATACCTGCATTTGCGCTTAACAACAGGCTTACCATTAGTACAGCAAATAATAATGAACAGGTTTATGTGCAGGTAGATGGCCGGAATTACCAGTTCAATCGTTCAAGAGATGCCAACGATATCGTTATAGACGATCTGCGTGCCGGTTACCATTCGGTAAAAGTGTACAAACAAAACAACAGGCGGAATAATGGTCGACAAAGCAACAATATGCGGCTCATTTATAGCGGAAACGTGTATGTGCGTAATGGTTACCATACCGACATTACCATCAATCGTTTTGGAAAAGCATTTACAGATGAAAGACAGATCAACCGTTATGGTAATTATGACGATGATTACGGTTTTGACAACAATGATGGCAATTGGGACAGGGACCAGCAGGCTATGAACTCAAGGAGTTTTGAACAGCTAAAACGAACTATCCGCAGGGAAAGTTTTGACGATGGGAAAATGGCAATCACCAAATCTGCCATCCGCAACCAGTTGATCAGTAGTTCACAGGTAATTGAGTTGTTGGGCCTTTTTAGCTTCGATGCTTCTAAAATGGACATTGCAAAATACCTGTACCATTATTCGGCAGATCCTGAAAATTATTACACAGTGGCCAATGCATTTGGATTTAGCAGCAGCAGAACAGAATTATTAAGATATATAGATCAAAACAGGAGAAGATAAGTTTTTTGATTACAACCCTCGACCACAGCCGTCCCGATAATCGGGGCGGTTTTTTTATCGAATTGTGTAGATCTTAAGAAAATAATTATTGCCATTCATAACGTATTCCTTTTGACAAACGACAAGTTCGGGGAAACCTCCGGGAATTAGTTCCTTATACGCAATAGTTATTTCCGGGGAAAAAAGGTGATCCAATACAATGCTATCAATTCTACGTTTTTCTGAAAGTTGAATAATATACCTTCTATCTTTTATCATTGAATAAGCACTAAGCTTAACGACATCCCCCTTATCATTTTTCAGTATGGTGTCGCTGAAAGGATTGAAATTGCCAGGGACTAATGTATCCTTGTCAATAATTCCCAGGGAACTTAAATTCCATTCAATAGAGGAATTCCCATGAGACGCAATTGTGGCTCCCGTGGATTTAAGTGAATCTAAACCTGGTTGCTCACTGAACATTATTGTAGCAAAAGATTGCCTGAAAGCAATGCTATCAATCAAAATGGACGCCTTCTGTAACTGTTTATTCTTTTTTTGGCAGCCGGAAGAAAACGCAAGCACTGCAAGAAGAAATGTTACTATTTGTGTCATAAATGATGTTGTAAATTATAAAAAAACCGTCGAATGTCTTCGACGGTTTCTATCTAAAAAGTAGATCTTATTTTTTTACAACCTCAGCCATTGTTTTACCAATATCTGCCGGGCTGGCAACTACATGGATCCCGCATTCGGCCATGATCTTCATTTTTGCTTCGGCAGTATCATCTGCTCCGCCAACGATAGCACCCGCATGTCCCATCCTGCGACCGGGAGGTGCTGTTTGCCCGGCGATAAAACCTACAACCGGTTTTTTATTGCCAATAGATTTTATGTATTGTGCCGCTTCAGCTTCCATACCGCCACCAATTTCACCGATCATTACGATGGCATCAGTGTCATCATCATTCATAAATAATTCAACAGCTTGTTTGGTGGTAGTGCCGATGATAGGATCTCCACCAATACCGATTGCAGTAGAAATTCCTAAGCCCGCTTTTGCTACCTGGTCAGCAGCTTCATAAGTAAGCGTACCAGATTTAGAAACGATACCAATTCTTCCTTTTTTGAAAATAAAGCCAGGCATGATACCCACTTTACATTCTTCAGCAGTAATTACACCGGGACAGTTGGGGCCAATCAATCTTGTGTTGCTTCCCTGCAGGTAATTTTTCACTTTTACCATATCTGCTACCGGTATTCCTTCGGTAATGCAGATCACCAATGCAATACCTGCTTCCGCCGCTTCCATAATGGCGTCTGCTGCAAATGCCGGTGGTACAAAAATAATACTCACGTTGGCTCCGGTTGTTTTTACCGCATCTGCTACCGTATTGAAAACCGGCTTTTCAAGATGACTGCTGCCGCCCTTACCAGGCGTTACACCACCCACCACGTTGGTGCCGTATTCTATCATTTGTGTGGCATGAAAAGTACCTTCTGTACCCGTAAAGCCCTGTACAATTATTTTGGAATCTTTATTAACTAAAACTGACATAAGCTTGAAAAATTTGCGGCAAAGATAAGGGGTTTAGGGGCAAAGTTCAAGGGAAGCAAAATGTTCAAAAATTCAAAAAGTTCAAAGGTTCAA
>CBFGLL010000172.1:0-5548 GCA_965649585.1 uncultured Chitinophagaceae bacterium
TCTAACATCGGCGAATTGGTGTACCAGCTGGACTACAAAAACAGCCAGTCGTTTTTTGCTACAGCCTACCTGCGACAAAGCAGCAACCTTATTACAAGGTATCAATACAAAGCACCCAACACCGATCCATCGTTTACCGATTCACTGATCTATAACAGTTTTGCAAATGCAGGAAGCAGCTATACTTATGGTCTTGAATTTATTTCGAGGAATAAGTTCGGATCATGGTGGGAAGTATTAAGCCATCTGAATATTTTTGATGTACGTTTAAATGCAGGTAACCTGGCTGGTGCCATCAATCAACAACAAAAAAGCTGGTTTGCAAAAATGACCAACAGCTTTAAGCTACCGGCTTCTTTCAGCTTGCAATTAAGTGGCGACTACCAGGCAAAGACTATTCTTCCGCCCGGCTTTTCCCGCAACAGCAATACAGCAGGTTTTGGGGGAGGTGTATATGGCTTTACAGCTAACATTTCGCAAGGATATGTAAAACCTATTTACGGGGTGGATTTTTCCGTTCGTAAAGATTTTTTAAAGAACAAAACAGCCAGCCTTAGTTTACAAGTGAATGATATTTTTCGCACCCGCACGTATGAAACAGTTGCTGCTTCTGCGTTTTTCCAGCAGGAGAATTTCCGCCGGAGAGATCCGCAGGTACTGCGATTGAACTTTAGCTGGAGATTCGGAAAGGTAGACGGTTCCCTGAACCAACGCAAAAACCAGCGAAGCGAAGCAGAAAATATACAGATGCAACAGGGAGGGCAGTGATCCTTATCGAATATCTGCTTTTACCAACTGATTTTTTTGACAAAGAGATTACCTGGCCAAAGGGTCAACTAATCTAAAAGGCCTTTAAAGCTCTCTTTAATCTCGGAAAATCGAACCTTTTTATAGATTTAGCTAACTCCACAATTAATACGTTTAGCCTGATTGATGGAGGTAAAAAACCTTTTGAGTATTTTAAAAAATTCCACCTTTTTTCATCATTGAATTTACGATCTGCGGACGTAGAGCTGAATCCCCCATCTGCATAATGCGCAACTGTTACTGGAACATATAAGTGACTAACTGATGGAGACAGAAACCACTTTAAATTATGATCCCAGTCTGCATGTGCTCTATATTGCAAATCAAAATTTCCTATCACGGAAAAAATCTGTTTTGAAAATAAAATAGCCTGGTGACAAATGTTTTTGTCAATGATGTCGTCCGGGGTAAATTTTTTACCATAACATCCGTTGAATCGATCGCTCCATACATTGGCGTAAAGTATATCAATCTTTGGATTGGCCTGGATGTAAGCGTAAAGGTCTTTCAAAACCTCGCTTGAATAGAAGTAGTCATCAGTACCGAGGAAATATAACCACTTGCCTGAAGCTAGTTTTATTCCTTTGTTCATAGCATCATAAATGCCTTGGTCAGGCTCAGAAAAGACCTTGATTTTTGAAGATTGAGTTTGATAACCTGCTAAAATTGATAGGGTTTTGTCCTTGGAAACCCCATCTATTACAATAATTTCCAAGTCAGCAAAGGATTGACCTAAGACACTATCTATGCAGCCGCTGATTGTTTTTTCAGAATTGAAAGAGGGAACAATTATCGAAAAAAAAGGCTGATGGGTCACCATACAAAATATTCTTTTTTACTTCAAAAGATCCTTCACTTTTCCGATAAAAGAGCTCGGCTTCTGTTTAAACCGTTCAGGAAAGGTTTCCATCCAGTAATTATCAAAAACATCAAATAAATCAGGAGGGATGCAAAAAATCACATCATCGACGATTGTAACCCTATGATCAGGGAAATTTTGTTGAAGGCACTGAAAAATAGTATCAATTCGGGGCCACTGTGTTTCATCGTGTGGAGGTGGTAAAGGTCCTAAAAAGCATCGTGCATCATCAATCAAAATAACTGCATCCTTTAACGAACCAATGGCATTTATTTCATCCAGAATTGGACATTCTTCTTCCTTGCCTATCTCAGACACATTGCACCAATGCCCATCAAGCCAAAATAAACTCCGTCCAACTAGCAAAGGAACGATTGATGGCAGGACATCTTTGCTATTCCCAACAAAGAAATCAATATTTCTCGGGCAATCGGCGTGCGAAGCTGTAGACTTGCTTATTTCAGGGTCAATTTCAATGGTGAAAACCTTTGCGAAATGCTGGGCTGCCCAAAAACTAGTTCCCCCCTTATATGTTCCGGTTTCTACAAAGTTGTTGATACCTCCTCCAATTTTAAATCTCAATACTATTTCTCCAGGAATTGAAAAGCTAACGTGCCCCATCTTGATAACCCTTATTTTTGTTTTAGAATAGGCGCAAATATCCTATGAAAAAAGGATTATTAAAAAATTAAAGCGAAGAACAATATCTATGAAGCGGTTTTTGAGGTCAATTTTATGGAAATTTAACTATGATATCATAAAACTAAAACCTAAGTACAGGCACGGCGCATTAAATAAAGATGAGTTATTTAAAGAGTTCAAATGGTTACAATCCCAAGACTTTAAAACAATAATTGATGTGGGAGCCAACGAGGGGCAATTTTCCGAAAAAATGCGGTTACTGTTCCCATTGGCCCAACTAATTATTTTTGAACCTCTCCCTACCGCATTTGACACGCTTTCAAAAAATTTTGAAAATGACGAAAAAGCTACTTTATTTAAAAAAGGATGCGGGGCGGAAAAAGGCTCATTCATCATTTATCAGAATGAATCTTCAGCATCCTCGTCTTTATTGCCCATGACGAATGAACATACCAGCAATTTCAAGGAGGCAGTGGATACTACACAGGTTCAAATCGAGATTGATACGCTCGACAATTTATTACAAAATCGCAAATTAGAACATCCGGTTTTGTTGAAAATGGATGTCCAGGGTTTTGAAGACCAGGTAATTGCTGGTGCATCACAAACCTTGGAACAATCACACATGGTAATCTCTGAACTGTCGTTCTTCGAATTATATAAGGGGCAACCACTTTTCAGTAAGATTTATGAGCTACTAATTAATAAAGGGTTTGCGTATTGTGGATCTCTGGAACAACTTCATTCGCCAGAGAACAACAAGATTTTGCAGCAGGACGGAATATTTATCCGAAATAAGTAGATTAAGTGTAGTTTTCGACTAGTTAAGATATACCTAATAAAACAGATGAACTGATGTCTCAGATCAGAAAACGAAGTTTAAAGGCGGCCACCTGGATCTATATCGGATTTTTTATTGGGGCTATTAATACTTATTTTCTTACTCACAAGTCGTGGTTTGAGCCGGATCATTATGGTTTAACACAGGGGCTTATACAGGTAGCATTATTGATCTTTGCCTTTTCATCACTTGGTGTAACTTCCTTTTTATATAAATTTTTCCCTTATTACCAGGACCATACCAATAAAAAAAGCAACGATCTCCTGGGCCTTGCGCTACTGATTTCACTGGCTGGTTTTATTGTAACGGCTACCATCATTTATTTATTTCAGCCGCTGGTAGTGCAAAAATTCAGCGGAAATTCCCGGCTCCTGGTTGATTATTTCCAGTGGACGATTCCATTTGGCTTTTTTATTTTACTCTATAACGTTTTGGAAGCTTACTCCTATGGCTTTCACAAAGGCGTGCTTACGAGTTTGCTGAAGGAAACCGTGTTGCGTTCTTTTACATTCATCATCATCCTGCTGAAAATTTTCAACCTTATTTCATTTTACTATTTTATCATTCTGTTTTGTTTACAGTACGCATTTATCGCCGCCATACTTGCTGGGCATCTGTATAAAAACGGTGAGTTATGGGTAAGTTTTAAACCTAGCAGGGTTACCAAAAAATTCAGGAAAAAGATCATAGCCCTGATGGTACTTACTTTTTTGGTGATCATTGTAAACACCCTCAGGGGCAGTATTGATGCATTGGTGTTAGCATCCGTTGTAAATTTAAAATCGGTGGGTATTTTCGGTTTTGCAGCTTACCTGGTGGTGTTGTTACAGGCACCCTTGCGGAGCATCATTGCAGTAACCATCCCGATATTATCAAGAGCATGGAAACAACGGGATCACAAAGAAATTAGCAGGATTTATAAAAGATCTTCCATTAACCTGCTGTGTTTTGCGTTGATGTTATTTTTCTGTATCTGGTTAAACTATGATGCTGCATTGCTGTTTTTTGGCATTAATCCCGAATATAATGATGCGAAATCCATCTTTATCATCCTGGGAATTACAGCTATCATCGAAATGGGTACGGGTGTTAGCTCTCAGATAATTGGCACCTCTTCTTACTGGCGTTTTGAGTTGTGGACGAGTTTACTCTTAACCGTGTTAATAATACCGTTGAGTTATTTTTTAACCATCCAATATGGGCTTATCGGGCCGGCCATCGCTAACCTCATTTCCTTTACGGTTTACAATGCGGTAAGATTCTTTTTTTTATGGAAAAAATTCTCACTTCAGCCATTTTCAAAAAAAACGGTGGAAATTATCTTTTTTGCTGTTGCCCTCTATCTTGTAGTGTTTTTCATTTTCCAGGATACCGGCGGGCTTTTAACGCTCGTGGCCAGAACCGGGTTATACGTGCTTTCGTTCATCCTATTCCTGTATTTCCGGAACATTTCACCTGACCTGAAACCAATTATTTTCAGTATTGTGAAAAGGTTTAGGAGTTAGGGTGAAATTTTATTAAACTTTTTCCGTTACTTTCAGGTGCCAAAATTAACCTCACCCGATGAGAAATACACTGTTGTTTCTATTCCTCCTAATTTTCAACAAAGCAAATTCGCAGGTTCCCTGTAATAGCTGGCTATTCACTCCCACCGCACCTTCTTATGCGCAGGTCGGAGATCTGGATGTGGCTGGAACACAGCTTACGGTTGAAGCAATGTTTAACAGAACAACACCCTTTAGCGGTGGAGACCTGTATGCGGGAAACCTTGTTTCAAAACACAATCATCCGGACTCAGTTAACTATCTCCTTCGCCCCAATTCTGCTGAGATAACTACCAGCAACGGTTATTTCATTGCACAGGCACCCTGCGGCATTGAACTCAATAAAAATTACCATGTTGCAATGGTGTACAACGGTGCTACGCTCAAATTTTATAGGAATGGTTTTTTAATGGCGCAGGTAAATGCCACAGGCACGCTCCACCAAAACAACCTGCGAACAAGGATAGGCTGGCTGGATTATACACCACTTAATGAAAATTTTATCGGGTATATCAACGAAGTGAGAATATGGAATACAGCAAGAAGCCAGGCGCAGTTACAGGCCACCAGGCAATCTCCCCTGCTGAATCCTACTACGCAGCCAGGGCTCCTGGCATATTATAGATTCGACAATTTAGTAAACAAACAAGGAAACCCTGCATGGAATGCCACACTTGCAGGAAGCGCTTCTATCAATAATAGTAATCCTCAATGCAGTATAACAATTGATTCATGTAATGTAGTGACTCCCGACAGTATCATCGTAAATAAATATACCCCTGCACTGGCATTGGATGTTTGTAATAACAAACTTACAGTGGAATCGGCTGCGGACTTTAACGTGGGCGATACTGT
>CBFGLL010000173.1:0-5540 GCA_965649585.1 uncultured Chitinophagaceae bacterium
CTTCAACGCATTTTCCGACACCGTAATGTTAACAGGCTCCTCGTTGCTCCTGAACTTGTGGCAAATGGTTACCTTGCCCTTGTTCCTAATATCCTTGCGGTTATTATAGTTTTCCTGGTTCCAGCTGTACCAGTTATCGCCACCGATATTTTTGATCCTTCCACGGCTCGCATTCATATTGCCCCTACCAGGATCATTATCTCCCCGGTTCATATCATTGCCCTTCCCGTTGTTGTTTCCACGGCCATTATTGGCGTTGTCGTTTCCCCTGCCATTGTTGCCATTATTTCCCTGGCCCTTGTTGGCATTGGCATTAGCATTTCCCTTACCGGGATTGCCCTGTTCGGGTTTTAATGGTTTTTGTCCCTGCCCCTTGTTGTCCTTAGCTTTTTGATTTGCTTTTCCCGGTCCCTGGCCCTGTTGTGCTTTATCATTCTGGCCATTATTGCCCTTCTGTTGAAATCCAAATGCCATCAGCATTACCAGGCCTACAATAGACCCTATAAACATGGATATGAGTGATAGTTGCTTATTCATAAAAATCGGTTTTACTTGTTTTCACTGAATTCTTTATCTAGTTTTTCCAGGCTTTCCTCTACCTTTTTGGTTTGATCCTCCAGCTTTTCATTATTGTCTTTAATCACTTTGGAGGCAGAATCCATCTGTTCTATTTCCATTTCTTCCTTCGTATTGGTAGTCTTACTTTCGGTGCAGGCAGTGGCTGCCATTACCGCCAGGATAGCTGATAAAATGATCGGTTTTTTAAACGGCTTCATCGTTGAAAAATTGGTTATTGAATGTGTTGTCATAATACATATTACAATAACAAGACCAATCTGGTAGCCTGTTAGATTTTTCCGTTGTATAACCTATCGTACTGCTATTGAAACCTTTATCCCCGATAGTTTTCTTGTTTCGATAATGTAATTTTTGTAATAGGGGGTCCCAAAATTCGTGTAACCTACCTGCGGCAGGCAGGTTCGTGTACAAAAATTCGTGTTATCCGTCTCCCAAAACAAAAAAGCCGCTTCTTTCGAAACGGCTCCTGAGTTTTATTAAGAGTATTTTTATTAAACCTTGAAGTGAGCAAAAGCTTTGTTAGCTTCAGCCATACGGTGTGTATCTTCTTTCTTTTTAAATGCAGCACCTTCACCTTTGCTGGCAGCAACAATTTCGTTAGCCAGTTTATCGCTCATGCTACGGCCATTACGCTCACGGCTATAACGCACCATCCATTTGATGCTTAATGATACTTTTCTATCAGCACGTACTTCAGCAGGTATCTGGAATGTAGCACCACCAATACGACGGCTACGTACTTCCACACCCGGGGTGATATTAGCCAACGCTTTTTTCCAGGTTTCATAACCATCTTCACCGGTAACTTTTGCTACCTTATCCAGCGCATCATAAAAAATAGTGTAAGCTCCGCTTTTTTTACCTTCCCACATTAAGTTGTTTACAAAACGGGTAACCAGTTTATCATTAAACTTTGGATCTGGTGCTAAAGGGAGTTTTTTGGCTTGTGCTTTACGCATTGTATTTTCTTTTTTGTCTAAATACTAAGTACTTAGTACTGTATACTGTTTTAAAAATTATTTTTTGGCTCTTTTGGTTCCGTATTTACTGCGGCTTTGCTTACGGTCTTTTACACCGGCAGTATCAAGGCTACCACGAACGATATGGTAACGTACACCTGGCAAATCTTTTACCCTTCCACCACGGATCAATACGATACTGTGCTCCTGCAGGTTGTGACCTTCACCAGGAATATAAGCGATCACCTCAATTTTATTGGTTAAACGTACTTTGGCTACTTTACGCAAAGCCGAGTTTGGCTTTTTAGGTGTAGTAGTATATACCCTTGTACATACACCACGACGCTGGGGGCAGGCATCCAAAGCTCTTGATTTGCTTTTTGCCTTAATTACTTCTCTTCCTTTTCTTACTAATTGTTGAATAGTTGGCATTAATTGACCTTTTTTTCGGACGGCAAAGGTAGGGTTTATGCTTCAATAACAAAACAGAATTTGAAAAAATATTCCGCTTTTTTCCGGAATTAATATAAAAACCGCCCCAAAGAGGCGGTTTTATGATCATCCTATCGAAAAATTATCTTAGATCTTCTGCATCCATCCGTGCCTGTCTGCTACTTTACCATAACGGATGTCGTTCATCATTTCTTTTACCTTAGGCGCTGTTTTCCACTGGTTTACATCAAATTCCATCACGTAATCCTTATACCTCAGCTCTTTTATCAGCGAAATAGTGGCAGCAGTACCGGTGCCAAACACTTCGTATAACAGTCCCGCTTTATGTGCTTCTATTACATCATCAATACTCAGGCGGCGCTCTTCTACATTAAAGCCCATTTCTTTTAATACGGTGATTACACTGTCACGTGTAACCCCCGCCAGTATGGTTCCCCTCGACAAATCGGGCGTAATAGCGGTATTACCTATAATAAAGAATACGTTCATGGTGCCACATTCCTGTACATATTTATGTTCAAAAGCATCGGTCCACAACACCTGGTCGTAGCCTTTCTTTTTTGCCTCTGCGGTAGCATACATGGCCGCACCATAATTACCCGCTGCCTTGGCATAACCCACACCTCCCGGTACCGCACGCACATATTGCTCTTCCACATAAATACGCATAGGAGCTGAGTAATAAGGACCTGTTGGGCTTAAAATGATCATGAATTTGTATTTCTCACTCGGTCTTACACCTATCATTTCATCGGTGCTGAACATGAACGGGCGGATATATAAAGAGTGATCCGGTTGACTGGGCACCCAGTTTTTATCGAGGTCTATCAATAATTTCATGCCTTCCATAAAAATATGTTCCGGCACTTCGGGCATCTGCATTCTTACAGCAGAAATATTAAACCTTTTATAGTTATCCTGGGGGCGAAAAACAGCTACTTCTCCAGCTTCATTTTTGTAGGCTTTGATGCCTTCAAAAATCGACTGGCCATAATGGATGGCAGCTATGGAAGGCTCCATTAATAGGGGCTGATAAGGTTTGATTTCGGGGGTTTTCCATTCTCCATCCTCATAATCAACTTCCAACATATAATCAGTAAAATACCTGCCAAATGGAATGTTTTCTAAATTAATGTCATTGAGTTTACTACGTTCAATTTTAGTAATCTTAAAATCGGCGGCTGCAATCATAATCGTTATTTTTACATTTACGCAAAGAAACGAAAAATAAGGCAGTTAAAGGCAGTTTATGAGTTTAGACAATATACAATTGAATCCGGTTTTGTTAGAGCAATTGTATCCCAAATCACTGGTAATAATCAAGGAGCAGGAAAACGAAGCCGCTACAGCGGCCCCTGTAACAACCAGCATCAGCTCGCTGGGCAATAATGAAAAAAATATCCTGGTTGTGGTAAACGAACCGGGGGCAGCTTTTTTAAATGATGCAGATTTTTCTTCGCTGGTAAAAATATTATCGGCTGTGCAGTTGTCTCCCGCCGATATCGCTTTGGTAAATCATCATACACATCCAGGTGCCGACTTTAACCAACTCAACAATAGTTTTAAACCTTCGGCAATAATACTCCTGGGGGTATCACCCACCGAACTGGGATTCCCATTGTTATTTCCGCATTACCAGCTCACAAAATATAATGGGCAAACTTACCTGGCTGCACCATCCCTAACGCAGATGGCGGGTAACAAAGAAACGAAAACGCAGTTTTGGAACGCATTCAAAACCCATTTCAGCAGCTGATGGAAAACAACACCCTCATTTTTGCCAGTAATAACCTGCACAAGGCAAATGAAATAAGAACCGTGCTGGGCAACAGGTTTCACATTGAAACACTCAGCGAAGCAGGCATCCATATTGACATTCCCGAGCCTCACGACACAATTGAAGCAAATGCATCCGAAAAGTCATCAGTGATTCATAAGCTTACCGGCAAAAATTGTTTTAGTGAAGATACAGGGCTCGAAGTGGAAGCACTGGAAGGCGAACCTGGTGTGCACTCTGCCCGCTATGCTGCGGACGAGCCGCAATACAAAAGCAATATTGAAAAACTTTTGCATCAGCTGCATGCAGTGAGCGACAGAACCGCACGTTTTAAAACTATTATATCGCTTCAGCTGGATGGTAAGGAATATTTGTTTGAGGGCCTTTGTTACGGCCGCATCATAGAAGTGGAAAAAGGAGAAAATGGATTTGGTTACGATGCCGTGTTTATCCCCGATGGTGCGCATAAAACCTTTGCAGAAATGACGATGGAAGAAAAAAATATATTCAGCCATCGCAAAAAAGCTACTGAAAAGTTTGTGGAATTTTTAAAGAACTACCATGGCAAGGATTAAGCTGCAGCTGCCCACGCAGCCCTTATTTGAAACAACTATCCCGGTGAGAATTACTGATATCAATTACGGCAATCACTTAGGCAATGATGCCCTGGTAGGTTTACTGCACGAGGCCCGTGTATTATGGCTGACCAGCCTTAGGTATACGGAACTGGATATTGAAGGCGTAGGTATTATCATGAGCGATCTTGCCGTGGAGTATAAAAATGAAGCATTTTATGGCGACAACATTTTTATAAAACTATTTATTGGAGAAACAACCAGCGTAAGTTTTGAACTGTATTACGCACTCTTTAACCAGCATCATAAAGAAATAGCAAAAGCAAAAACAGGGATGGTATGTTTTGATTATAATTCCAGGAAGATTGCTCCTCTGCCGGCGGGTTTCATTGCTAAACTTGCGCTATAATTCATTCCAGATCTTCCAGTTCTCTTCAGCCTGAAGCACCAGCATTTCGTGGCCGTTTTTAATAATGGCACCCCGTTTTTTGCCTTCCTGCAAAAATATAGTTTCGGCCGGTTGGTACACCATGTCGTAGAGATAGTGCGGTGGCCCCACAAATTGATAGGGCAGTTGGGGCGCTTCCTGTTCGTTGGGGCTCATACCCACCGGGGAGCAGTTGATGATGATGGTGTATTGCTGCAGCACAGCTTCATTGATATGGCTGTAAAGAATGGTATTTTCCCCGGCATTCCTGGATACCAGTAAAAAACCTATACCCAGCTTGTTTAAAACATATTGCACCGCTTTGGATGCACCACCCGTGCCGAGTACCAGTGCCTTTGTATGATGCGGCTGTAGCAGCGGGATAAAAGATCGTTCAAACCCAACCACGTCTGTATTATGTCCCTTTAATTCGCCCGGTAAAAATTCGATGCAGTTTACAGCGCCTATTTCCGCAGCTTCTACGGATAACTGCCCTAAGTAAGGTATAACCGCCACTTTATACGGAATCGTAACAGCCAGTCCCTTCAGCGCTGAATGGCTTGCTACCAGTTGCGGAAAAGACTCTATCTGCTCTATGGGGAATAGTTCAAAAAAACAATCCTCCAGGCCTTCCGTTTCAAACTTTTGCGTAAAATATTTTTTTGAAAACGAATGACCAAGAGGATATCCTATTAAACCAAACAGGTTCATAGTTGATTGTTGATAGTTACATGTAAGTAATGCGCCCCAGTATCCAGCATCCAGTATCC